>CAZIAU010000526.1:0-3046 GCA_964536755.1 uncultured Bacteroides sp.
AACATAACGTGAATCTGGTCATCGATCTCACCTTGTGCTGACAGGGGAAGGTTCATCAGAAACAGCGACCCTATGATCCACAAAAATCTTTTCATTGAGAATCAGACAAACATCCTTCAAAAATAACGAATAAAGAGAGGGAAAGTTGATGAAAAGAGAAAAAAAAAGATCTACCACCGGTAAATCTTCGCTTTTCTCGAAAAGGAAAAGAATTTGTCTAGCCAACCTGTTCGGGTTGCTCACAGTCAACCTGACTATAAGCCGGGCAGGCTTGCTTATTGCAGGAACTCATGACGATGCCAATCGCAAAAACAACTGCTAATATTATCACTGCTCTCTTCATGGTATTTATATTTTATCCGGAAATGATACGATACAAATATAAAATATATCTCAAAAGAAAAAAATTGATTGAAAAAGGCAGAAAAAGTCAGAATCTTAATAAGTTTTACCAATGGGCGCTATTTATTGATGATTCATGAACCCCTGTTTCTCAAGTGTTTTTATCAATAACCTGGAAAACAATACATTATCATCTTTTTTGTAGCGGACATCAGTAAAAACCTGTGCGAGAGTTTCTTTATTGTGCTCTTTGACAAATACCTGATAACTGTTGATTAATTCCTTCTCCGCATAGAATTTATCAATATCCTGTGCTTTGTAGTCGCTATAACGTTCCCGGTGAATAACAGCGTCGAGGGGGAGACGGTCGGTCAGACCCGGATCTTCGTCCGGATATCCCAGCGTTACTGTCGTTACAGGGACAACACCCGGAGGCAGGTTAAGTATTTCAATAATTTTATCAGCGGTATAAATAGTTGTCCCAAGGTAACAGATACCCAGTCCGGAATCCTCCGCGGACACGCAAACATTTTGTGCAACCAGCAGGGCATCTATAGCTGCAGTCATAAATGACAGGAAATTGTCGTATCCCGGTTCTGCCTTTCGCTGCCTGCACCATTTATTGAAACGGTTGAAATCCGCACAAAAAGTGAGGATTACCGGCGCTTCCGTTACCATGGGCTGATTAAAGTGGCAGGGTGCCAGCTCTTTCTTTATGGAATCATCGGTGGTTACAATTACAGAATAAACCTGCATGTTCCCCGTTGTGGAAGCACGTGTGCCCGCTTCAAGGATGTTACGCAGCAAACTCTCCGGAACCGGTTTATCCCTGTATTTCCTTATGGACCTGTGATTGATAATGGCGTTGGTCATAAATGTGATTTCGGGCAAAATTAGTTATTATACTGCCGGGTTCCACCCTCTGCCTCTAAAACATTAATATACTTTTACAAAATTCACCACGAATTACTAATTTCACCTGCGTAAACATATCCAAAAAACCCTTCTAAAATGAAATGCATAAAATTCTCATACAACGTGGCAACTCCTTTGTTTATATTTATATTCCTGGTAATCAGTTCGGTGGGATTATTTTCGAAGGAAAAGAAAAATGAAAAGGAAGTAAAATCCGAAACAAAGGTGGAAAAACTCTTTGACGGACTCAAATGGAGGAGCATTGGTCCGGCTATGTCCTCAGGCCGGATTGCAGATTTTGCGGTAAACCCTGAAAATCACAGTGAGTGGTACGTGGCTGTTGCTTCCGGGAATGTCTGGAAAACCATAAACAATGGAACCACTTTTAAACCTGTTTTCGATAAATACGGCGCCTATTCAACCGGGGTGATCACCATGGATCCCAACAATCCAAGCGTTGTGTGGCTTGGAACAGGGGAAAACAATCACCAGAGAGCACTGGGTTATGGTGACGGTGTCTATAGATCTGAAGACGGAGGAGGATCCTGGGAGAACATGGGCCTGAAAGAATCGAGGCAGATCGGGGGTATTGTGGTGGATCCCCGGAACTCGAATATTGTATTTGTGGCTGCCGAAGGATCGGTCTGGGGTCCGGGTGGTGACCGCGGACTTTACAAATCCTTCGATGGCGGGAAATCCTGGAAAAAGGTTCTGGAAATAAGCGAAAATACGGGTGTGAACAATGTGGTGATGGACCCGGTCGACCCGGATATAATGTATGCTACCAGCGAACAGAGGCGGCGGCATGTGTTCACAAAGATCGGCGGGGGACCCGAATCGGCGGTCTACCGGTCCCTGGACGGTGGAGAGACCTGGGATAAAATTATGAAAGGATTGCCGGAGGTGAACATCGGTGGTATGGGAATCGCCGTTTCGCCTGCCGACAGGAATTTCGTGTATCTGATAGTGGAAGCAGCTGAAGGGAAGGGAGGGTTTTTCAGGTCGGATAACAGGGGAGCTTCCTGGAAGAGAATGAGTGATCATGCCAGCAGCGGTCAGTATTATAATGAGATATATTGCGATCCGTCGGATGTAAACAGAGTATATTCCATGGAAACCCATTCCCAGGTAACCGTGGATGGTGGGAAGAACTGGGAAAGACTGGGCAATGATGGCCGCCATGTGGATGATCATGCATTGTGGATAGAACCGGATGATACATATCATTTCCTCATCGGTGGAGATGGTGGTGTTTATGAGTCCTATGACCGGGGAAAAACATACCAGTTCAAGTCGAATCTGCCGGTAACACAGTTTTACAGGGTTTACGTGGATAACGAAAAGCCTTTTTACAATGTTTACGGTGGTACCCAGGATAACAACACCCTCCAGGGACCTTCCATGAACAGCAGTTCACAGGGTGTGACCAATGAGGAGTGGAAAGCAATCCTCGGAGGTGACGGATTCTGGGCCGCCGCGGATCCGGAGGATCCGAATATCGTTTACTGCGAATACCAGTACGGAAATATATACCGGTACGACCGGAAGAGCGGTGAGAATATCAATATAAAGCCGAGGCCCGGCAAAGGGGAGGATACCTATAAATGGAACTGGAATGCTCCCCTGGTAATCAGTCATCATTCAAATACAAGGATCTATACTATGGCCAACAAGCTGTTCCGGTCGGATGACAGGGGGGATTCCTGGACGGTGATAAGCGGGGACCTGACTTCGGGAACGGACAGGAACAGCTGGCCCTTTCGGCGCTGCTCGACCATCTCGAACGGGC
>CAZIAU010000527.1:0-3031 GCA_964536755.1 uncultured Bacteroides sp.
CAGAAAATGGCATCCAAAAGCTGGTCATTTCAGTTATTCTACTGGGATTATGCCATTGGTGTTTTCATTCTCTCACTTGTTCTGGCTTTTACTCTTGGCAGTAACGGTCATGCAGGCAGGGGATTTATACCGGACCTGTCTCAGGCTTCCGGTTCATCGATCGGGTCCGCAATACTGGGAGGGGTCGTTTTTAACCTGGCCAATATCCTGCTGGTTGTGGCGATTGACCTGGCGGGCATGGCAGTAGCATTCCCCATCGGTATCGGGATGGCACTCGTCATAGGTGTGGTTACAAATTATATAGCAGAGCCTGTTGGAAATCCGGCCGTACTGGCTGCTGGTGTCCTGCTGATCACCACGGCTATAATATTCGATGCAGTGGCGTACCGTAAAAAATCTGCCGGTGAGGGGAAAACAAGTACCAGGGGGATCATTATTTCGGTCATTGCGGGCATACTTATGGGTTTCTTTTACAGGTTCGTAGCAGCATCCATGATACGTGATTTCACTACCCCGGAGATCGGGAAACTGACACCGTATACCGCTTCGGTCATATTCGCCTTTGGATTGTTGCTTTCAAATTTTATCTGGAATACTATCCTGATGTACCGTCCGCTTACAGGGACAAAAGCGACTTACAAGGAATATTTCACACTTGGGAACCTGCGGTTACACATGATCGGTATTGCAGGTGGGGTCATCTGGAGCCTGGGGATGACATTTAATATTATCGCCTCAGGCCAGGCCGGGTTTGCCATCTCATACGGACTGGGGCAGGGAGCCACACTTATTGCGGCGCTCTGGGGGGTCTTCATCTGGCGGGAGTTCAGAGAGGTTAAGAAGATCACATTGATCCTGACTCTGATGTTCATTTTATATATCCTCGGTCTTGCCCTTATCATTGCAGCCCGTATTCTATAATCCTCTGATGATATTAAAATTCAAAATAGTGTAATGAAACCACGAATCATTGTTATAGGGAGCACCAATACGGATATGGTGATAAACGTCCCTCATTTGCCTGATCCGGGGGAGACTGTACTGGGCAGCCGGTTCCAGATGATAAATGGAGGGAAAGGAGCAAACCAGGCAATTGCTGCGGCCCGTGCCGGTGGAGATGTGGGATTCCTGACATGTATCGGGGATGACTCTTTTGGGAAGAATGCCCTTGACCTGTTTAAAGAAGAGGGAATTGATACCTCTTTTATTAAGACTGTTTCGGCCGAGCCATCTGGTGTGGCCATGATCAATGTTGCGGGTTCGGGAGAGAACAGCATTTCGGTAGCTCCCGGTGCCAACAGTCTGCTGTTACCGGAGGATATTGAGAAAGCTGTTCTTTTCATACGAAAAGCTGATATGGTCCTGCTGCAACTGGAGATCCCCCTGGAAACTGTCTATACCAGCATTCGGATATCAAAAGAAAATAATATTCCCGTGATCCTCAATCCTGCGCCTGCCCGGGAACTGGATCCGGAGGTACTTAAGAATGTTGATTTCATCACCCCGAATAGAAGTGAGGCATTTCAGATCGCCGCATTGGGCAATGACCTCAGGAATAATGAGGAGCTGCTCCTGGAACTGAAGAACCGGGGTTCGAGGACTGTAATTATTACCCTGGGGGATGAGGGGGTCCTGTTTTCTCAAAACGGTCAGATCAGTTACCAGGACAGCAATAAGGTCGATGTGATCGATACTACTGCAGCAGGGGATACTTTTAACGGATACCTGGCCGTAGCCCTGGCAAAGGGAGAGTCGCTTGACCGTGCTGTCAGGTTTGCCAGCCTCGCTGCTTCCCTCTCGGTGACCAGGCTTGGGGCTTCAACCTCCATTCCCTATGTCAGTGAAATAAAAATTTTTTAACTTGCACAAACGTTTGTACATTGAATTTTTACAAACTGGAATTCAATACTGAAAACTGAACTTCGATGAAAAGGAAAATATTACCTCTGATCCTGGCCGGGTTAATGCTGACGCTGAATATGTTTGGCCAGCGAAGGGCTATATCGGGAATTGTCACTGATGAGAACAGTGAACCCCTGGTAGGGGTAACAGTTGTGCTTGTTGGAACCAGTACCGGCACGGTCACCGACGTAGATGGAAGGTATACCATCATGGCCGAAACGGGGGACCAGTTACAATACTCCTTTGTAGGTATGGAACCTCAGCAGTTCATGGTGGATGACCAGACCTCCGAGATCAACGTGCAGATGGCGATAAGTGCCAAGGCCATTGAGGAGATTGTCTTTGTGGGCTATGGCATTCAGAAAAAGGAGAGTGTTGTAGGGGCAATTACCCAGACAGAAGGCGATGATATCAAGCGTAACTTCCAGGGAAGCAACCTGGCCGATAACCTGAACGGGCTGATGCCCGGGGTGGTATCCATAAGGTCATCCGGGGTTCCCGGGGGCGCCCCGCTTAACAATGCTGCCGGAAAGGATGATCATGAAACCAGGATCTTTATCCGGGGGCAGACCACATGGAACGGGGGAGAACCACTTGTACTGGTGGATGGGGTTGAACGTTCCCTGATGGATGTGGATCCCAATGAGATAGAAAGCATGTCCGTTCTGAAGGATGCATCAGCGACAGCTGTTTTCGGTGTCAGGGGCGCGGACGGTGTGATCCTGATAACCACAAAGCGCGGATCGGCAGGCAAACCGGTGCTGACATTTGAAAGCATTGTGACAGCGGGGACCATTTCCAAACTGCCTCATAATCTGAATTCATACGATGTGAATTATTTGAAAAACCTTGCCATCGAACACGGTCTGCCCGCCGATGCAAGTTCCTGGAGTGCATATGTACCGTGGCAGGAACTGCAATACTATAAAACACAGGAATATCCGGAACTCTATCCTGACGTGGACTGGAGAGAAGAGATGAGCAAAGATTGGGCATGGGACCAGAGATACAACCTGGGAGTGAGCGGCGGCACCGAATCAGTGCGCTATTTTCTTTCCCTGGGTTATCTCAGGCAGGGCGATATCATGAACCTCTCTGACATTGGCCAGGGCTATGACCCGTCCTTCGG
>CAZIAU010000528.1:0-2517 GCA_964536755.1 uncultured Bacteroides sp.
CTTGTATCAGTAATTTTGGCCTGAGCAAAGATTGCCAAAGCATTTCCCGAAATAAAAAGGAGAAGTACGATCTTGATCAGACTGCTTCTCGTGTCCATTATGCGGTATTGATTTGCACTGGTTGAGACTCTCTGATATTTAAGATGCACAACCGGGCAAAAACCCTATCTGAACAAGGTTCGTAAAATCTTAAAGCACTTTCAAAAAGTGCAACCCTGAATTTGGTTATATTTGACAATTTAAATCCATAATATTTGCTGCTATGCCGCGTGTTTTTACTCCCGTAGATATAAGTAAGGAAGAAAAGGAGGTCAGGAAAGATTATTTTGACCGGCACACACCTGTAATAATTTGTGACGATATGGCAAAAGAGGGCAGGAAACTCAAGGTGAAAATCAGGATTGGCACTGAATATTCTCATCCCGACGATCCGGATCATTTTATCACCTATGTACAACTCTGGAACCGGGAAACATTCCTCGCAGAAGCGCACTTTGCACCGGGATCCCTCGGAAACAGGCCTGAACAGGTTGAGGTTGACTTCTATATTGTACCCGGACCGGTGACTATGAACCTGTCAGCCATGGCAGTGTGTACAAAACACGGCCTCTGGCAAAGTGAACCGAAAGAAGTCACCGTTAATAAGGAATAAATTGACCCTGGCCTTCTATTGTTACAACTCTTCTACTTCCTCCTGTTCCATGTAACCGGATGTCCCAATCCAGGAAACAAATGAAATTTTCCACTCCCCATTAATTTTTTCCAGGAACCGTACCTGTATGCTGTTTATCTCAGTTATGTCGCCATCTCCAAAGTCCGAGGTCCATTTTTGATCACAAACCACGAAGGCCGAATTGGGATAGATCTTCATGCGGAAATTTGACTTTTCTACTGTAATATGCTGGCCGGGACTCAGATCATCTTCGGTTTCATCCCCGCTAAGATGTTTTGATACTTCATCCCAACCTTCCAGGAATACATAATTATCGGTACCTGCAGTTAACCTCATATTGAGGGAATCGTGAACGTGCGTGGAAAATACTCCTTCAAAATCCCGGTTCAGATAGGCATCTGTTTCTTTATTGATCACCTTAATAATGGCTGCTCTCTCCTTTTCCAGATCCATCGGTTTCTTGCAACCTGAAATGGCCAGAATCAGAACTGCCCACATAAAATAAATTGTATATCTCATGATAATGAAGTTTAAGTAAAACAAAAGTGATGGCATCGTATCTGCAATCCCTTTCTGCAAAATACAACAATGACCTATTAAAGTCAATTTATTATTACATTTGTTTCCCGTGAAGCTGCACTTAATAATATGCCTGTCTTTGATCTTGCTGGGTGGTTCTGTAAGTGCTCAAAACAGGAACAGTCCCGTGCCCCATAATGGGATTCTGGACCTCAGCGATTTCACACTGGATAAGAATAGTATTTACAGCCTGAACGGGGAGTGGAAATTCTACTGGGAGAGGCTGCTTACCCCGGAAAATTACCAGGATATTCAAAACCGGGAACCCGGAATATTGGTAAATGTTCCATCCTATTTCAGCAACTACAAAATTGAAGGTAACCCGCTTCCAGGGATGGGATATGGAACTTACAGCCTTATGGTGATTCTGCCTGAAGATTACAGTTCAGTGTTATGTTTTGATATTCCGGTATTTGATGTGGCATATAATTTTTATCTGAATGACAGGCTTATAGAATCCAATGGCCGGGTGGGAATTACCAGGGAGCAGGAGGTGCCAATGTATAAGCCTTCCTCTTTTTGTTATATCCCCGACAGGGATACTCTCAGGCTGATGATCCAGGTATCCAATTTCCATCATCGCAGAGGAGGATTCTGGAAAACCATATTTATAGGAGGTTCAGAAAAAATACTTGGTCGCCTGGAACACCGGCGGATTTATTCCTATTCAACTATAGGGATTATGTTCTTTTTTATGATTTTCTTTTTAATATTCTGGTTGTTCTCCCGGAGGGAAATTATTATGTTGCTGTTTGCCATTACCATCCTCGGTATGCTGGCAAGATCGGTAAATACCGGACTCTATTTTTCCAACTCATTTGTGGATACCCCCTGGTCCTGGCAGATACGTATGGAATATTTCGGAACCTTCCTGGCAAGTATTTTCGGGATCCATTTCCTTCATAAGATTTTTCCCAGGCGGTATATGAAACATCTGGTCCTTGCCAATACCATAATTCTCTCGGTCTGTACATTGGGCGTTTTTATCCTGCCGGTTCATCTGTTTGCCTATGAAATGCTTATTTACCAGCCACTGATCCTTCTATTCCTCTTACATTATCTTATAATCAGCCTGATGGGAGCCCTCAGGAAAAAGGTAACCGATATCATATTTTTTGTATCACTTTCATTTTTCATATTTGCTTTGGTAAATGATATACTGCTGGCCAACTCTTCAGGAGCATCCTTCAACAATTACCTGTCTCAGCTTGCTTTTCAGCTGTTTATTTTTTCCGTAGCCGTATTGATTATCATGCAATGGGTAA
>CAZIAU010000528.1:2527-3023 GCA_964536755.1 uncultured Bacteroides sp.
GCCCTTCACAACGACTACCTCACTCCGCTCTCCTTCCAGTTGTTTATCTTTGCAGTGGCCACCCTGATCATTCTCCAGTGGGTAGAGAACAATAGAGAGAAGCAACAGCTGGAGTCTTCCCTTCGCTTTAAGAACAAGGTCCTGTCACTGATCGCACACGACCTGAAAAACCCTTTGGCCAGTGTGGCCCAGTTCTCCGATCTGTTGGTTGAAAATCCGGAACTGGTCCGGAAGAAACATATACTTACTTCACTTCAGGTTTCATCCCATGCAGCTTTAAGTCTTCTGGAGAACCTTCTCTACTGGGGACGAAGTCAGGCTCATGAACTTGAAGTCAAACCCGAGGCTATTGACATCAGGAAACTGTTTGAGGAAGCTTTATCCCTGTTCGATCATATGGCCATGCAGAAAGAGGTTGAACTCAAATCAGATATTTCTCAGGATCTTTGTGCCTTTGCCGACCCTGCATTGGTAAATATCGTACTTCGGAACCTGA
>CAZIAU010000529.1:0-398 GCA_964536755.1 uncultured Bacteroides sp.
TCAGAACCATAAATAGGTCACTAAAGCCCCTTCGCCCTCGATTATGTAGTTCATGTGCACTATAGCTTCAAGGATCCATGAAGGATTCTTATCCATCCAACTAATAAATTTTTTCAATCAAGACGCAACTAATATTTAGTTGCATAAATCGACCCAATTTCATATTTTTGTAAGAACAATTCTGACCAAATGACAAGACATGAAAAGCTTCTTAGCAAGTTCCTGTCAAGGCCAAGAGATTTTAAATATGATGAGCTGATTAGGCTTTTGAAGGCTTTAGGTTATGCGGAACTCCAGGAATCTGGATCCGGGGTAGTATTTTGGAATGAAGAATTAAAGCACAATATCAAAATACATAAACCGCATCCAGGCAATGTCCTGAAGAAGTATCAGATTGG
>CAZIAU010000529.1:408-3020 GCA_964536755.1 uncultured Bacteroides sp.
CATTCAAGAACTTAAAACAAAGAACCTGATATGAAAGATGCTTTAAAGTACAAGGGATTCATCGGCTCGGTGCACTTCGCGGCCGAGGAACGGGTATTCTATGGAAAAGTGAAAGGTGTGAATGACCTGATCACCTTTGAAGGTTCTACTGTTGATGAGCTTGAGAAAGGTTTTAAATATATGGTGGATGAGCATATTAAGGACTGCCATAAGAAAAAGATTCCTATGGAGAAATCATATAAAGGGAATTTAAATATCCGATTATCTCCCGAATTGCACAAGAAGGCTTCAAATAATGCTTCTATGAGAGGGATTTCCCTCAATCAATATATCAATGAAGCTATCAAGAAAGAGACGGAATCTTCAGAATCTGATTGACATTCACTCCAACTCCTTCGGCACTCCGCAGACCATATTGAATGGCACTACACCCTTGTTCCGGTACTGGTGATTTTCATCGGAGTTGACCAGGGCAAAGTCACCGGCATTCAGGGGTGTTTCCTGCCCTTTTTCGGTCACAAGTGCCCAACTTCCTCCGATTACATAGTTCATGTGAAACTTAAATTGGCGCTCGACCGTAATATGTTATATAGGCAATATTTGAAATACACTATCTTTGTCCACATAGTCAAGGTGAGGCGGATTAAACCCCGGCAGGATTCCTGCACATACGAACAAGGAAAGCGAGTTTCCAACAATGTATATTGTATCATGAAAACCCTCAGTTACACCAATTTTTTTATCCTGTTTTTTACATTTTTGCTTCTGGCATCCTGTCAATATGATATTGATGAAGTATTCGTTGATGATTCAGTGTACCTTCCACCAGCACCGGACCTGGAGGTAAGGGAACTCACATTAGATCGGGATACATTTCTGCTGACCCAGCCTGTGGTCATAAAATTTGATATCGGAGCAGGATCAAATAGTATTCTCGGGGTAATTGTCAGAGTCGATAGAGCCATATTTGAAGAATATACTTCCGGGAAAGGGGACTTCACCCTTGACCCTGCCAGGCTGTCCCAAGGAATCCATTCGTTTAATCTTCAGATCATCACCAATACTAGATCAGGAAGCATTGCCGAGAAGATAGGCATGGAGGCTTACGCTTTCGAAAGCATTGACTTCGTTTTTTACAACCTGATCAAGGCAACCATTCCTATTAAGGAGGGTGGGACTTATCTTCCGACAGGAGAATTGATGTTTGCCTGGGATAATTGCCGGTATCAGGGGTTACATTTTAGGGTCGAGAAATATCTCGGAGATGAGAACGGCATATATATTGAGTCATTTATCACAGAATCTGCAAGGTTTATCGATTCGAGCTATGCAGGGGAGAAGGCTTATTATAAAGTATTCATAGAAGATATCGAAAAAGGGGAAGCTTATCCCTGGTTTTATTTCTTCACTGAGAAGGATATCCCGGTGCCAGGGATAGATACTATTGCGAATGTATATACTATGGTATGGGAAGACCGACCGTATTTGAAGAATCTGGGAGGGATTCTGATCCACGACCTGAAATCAGGAAACGACCTAATTACTTTGCCTGCCGGGACCGTGTCGTGGGCTTCGCCGGATTTCAGATTCGGAGATGAGCTGGAGCTCGAACTGATTACCATTCCCAGAAATTCATACGCGGTATATCAAAGCAATACTAAAGAATACAGTACAAGTTGCTCAGCCCGGCTTGGAGAAAATTTTGCCAGCATAGGAACGGATTTGATGCTATTTTCCATTACAATGAATAACCGTTTACTGTACCAGCCGAACCGCCAAGAGATCCTTTCCTATGATATCGACAAAAAACAGATCGTGGACAAATTAACGAATGATGGATGGTGGCTTTATGGCGAGTTAATCTCATATTCCTCCTCGAGGAATCTCTTCAGCCTGACCCATAACTACGAGCATGCCATTTTTTTTGGGAATCCTTCAGACTTTGCAGAGACAAAGAAATTCGAAGTAGGAATCCATATGTATTCGGCGGATGTGCACCTGATTGATGGGAGCAATGAAATGATTTTAAATAAAGGAAGGGCATTCTATTTCTTTGATATCGAAACAGGGATGTATACGGATACACTTTACTGGTCTGAAATTGGATTCCCGGTAAAGAAACTGACAAATCATACCTTCAGCCCTGATGGAACCCTGTATTACTTTCTCGCCGATAACAACATATATATGTTTTCCTATGCGGACTATAATTTTGCTCCACTGTACATAATGGAGAATGTATTTAGCGAATACGCGGTACTTTCAGTGGATCCGCGTAAACCCTCCACTTTCGTCCATCTGGATGGAGAGAACCTGTACTTCAGAAGCATGGAAGATTTCTCAGTACAGTCAAGCTACAGCCTTCCGCTCAGTCAGAATATGGGACTATGCAATATTGACTATATAAAGGAAAGGATCCTGTTAAAAGATAAGGCTACCAGCAGCCTGATGGTACATGATCTAAATGACGGATCCCTTCTACATAGCCTGCCCGCGAACATGAATACAAACTACCTGGTATCGGGTAATACCATATTATCCAAAACAGGACTCAGGCATGATTTCACCCAATAATACATCAGCCTAAAGTCCAGTAAAATTAAGGGATAGGC
>CAZIAU010000530.1:0-3018 GCA_964536755.1 uncultured Bacteroides sp.
TATCTTCCGATTCGTCCAGCCCGAGCTCACGTTTCATGGAATCATAAACCTGCTCTGCTCCCTTAACATGACAGGCTGTTCCCACGCAGACCTTGATCAGGTGTTCCCCTGCCGGCTTAAAGCGGAACTGTGAATAGAAACTGGCCACACCCACAATCTGCCCGGGTGTAATATTCGTTATCTCACACACCCTTCTCAGCGCCTCCTCTGGCAGGTAATTATACTTCTTCTGGATTGCCTGGAGTATGGGAATAACAGCGTTCTGCGCTTTTCCCAGCTCATCCACAATCCCGTCTATATCCCTGATATCTGTTTCCACTTCCTTATTTCACTTTCCCTGACCAACCTGACTCCCTAACTCTCTAACTCCCTAACTCTCCTAACTCCCTGACTCTCTAACTCCCTAACTCTCCTAACTCTCTAACTATTAACCACTAACCAATAACTATTTCCCAATACAATACAAATTCTTAGTACCCCTCAAATATATCACCCCATCGGCAAACACCGGCAGTGCAAATCCGCCTTCGCCGAGCTCCGGCTCGCTGATAATGGTGCCTGTCCTGTCGGCCTTTAAAATATGGGTTACCCCACTCACATCTATAATATAGAGCTTTCCGTCAGCAATCATGGGCGATGAATAAAATCCATTGCTGAATTCCTTTTCCCAGACCTTCTCTCCGGTTTTGGAATCATAACAGACCAGTACTCCGTAACTGGTGGCCAGGTAAAGCAACCCGTTATAGGCAACCGGACTTGCCACTTCTGAAAGGTATTCATCATCTTCCCATGTATATTCTGCACCTTTCTGAGGTTTTACAGCAACCAGCCTGTCATATTCATTGGTCGCAAAGACCAGCCCGTCTTCATATGCGATGGACGGGGCAACCTCACCCATCATGGCCTCCACCTTCCACAACTCGGCTCCTGTATTGAGATCGTGCCCCGAAACATAGGGATCGGATGTGGTCACTATCTCTATTTTGCCATTTACTTCAATAAGTGCCGGTGATGCCCAGGAGATATGAACCGGCCTGTCCACGTCCCAGATGGTTTTCCCTGTTGAGGTGTCCAGGGCCATCATCCTCCCCTTGGTATTGGAATCATATTGGATAACCAGCTTGTTCTCCCACACCTGGAGCGAGGATGAGTAACCGTAATGGTTGTTAGGTACCCCAAGATTCCTTCCCCAGACCTTATTGCCATCCAGGTCAAATGCAATTACGTCACCGGTGGCAAAAATGGCATAAACTCGAACTCCGTCCACTGCCATCGTAGGAGCAGCCAGTCCGGTTTCCGGATCCACCCTTGGCATTGAAGCAGGTGATCCCGGAATATCTTTGACTTCACTCTCCCAGAGCAACTGACCGGTATTACGATTGTAGCATGCCACAATCCTGGTCTGGCTGTCCGCCCCGGAAATGAAAAGTTTGTCACCCCAGATCACTGGTGAATTTTGCCCGGGTTTGGAGTATGTCACTTTCCATTTAACATTTTCGCCGGAGGGACCATTCCAGTTTACAGGGATATCCTTGTGGTAAGAGATACCAAGTCCCATGTAACCCCTGAAAGTGGCCTGGTTTGTTTTAAAATCTTCCCTTCTGAAAACTACGGGCGCCGCAACTTTTTTCAACGGTTCTCCGGCTTCCTGAACGGTCTTTCCGGTCATCTCCGCTTCGGTTTCGGATTCAACCTGGCTGTCGTTTACTGAAATTGAATCCCGGCCCAAATCTCCTTCATTTGAGGATTGCCCGGAAGGAAAGACATCGATCACCTCAACATCACTCCCGGCAGCACCGGTCTGGTCCGCCACACCGGTTTGTTTATAATTCTTTAGAAAATCATTACTGAGGTATGCGGCAGTCAGTGCCAGTCCTAGAATTATCCCACCTGTGAGGAACAGCCAGTATTGTGCGTTGGCCCTGGCTTTAAGGAGTTCTTCTGTGATCTCATCAGGCTTTCCGATCCTGGCTCTGAGATCAGTGTAGATCTTCAGGGACACAGCCAGCAGGATACCTCCGAACAGCAACAGGTAGGTTCCGGTTTTTATCTGCCACCGGCTGGTGAAATAAGCTTTTCTTGCAAGCAGGTCAAAACCCCGGATCTCCTTCATTAACTCCTCGTTATTCGGTTCATCATGCAACCTGTTTACAAGCGCCTCGATAGTCGCACTTTCCATGGGCTCCTGTTTCTTCATCTGCCAGAAATTGAGCAGAAGCATCAGAGCCACAACCGCACAAAATATTCCGGAGATAAGTGCCGTTCTGTAAGCCAGTTGTATTTTCCTTTCCTGATCCATTATATATATATTGTTATTCTTCTCATTTCCTGTGCACTACGCACTACGCACTATGGACTATGCACTACGCACTACGGATTATTGTCCATTGGACAATAATCCATACATCGCCCGCATGAAAAACAATCTCCCCGGTGGGGTTCATAATCTTCCCGCCTCCGGAATACTACCTGGTTCATCAGGGTAATTCCGAGTACAAGTCCGATAAAGCCTCCCAGTATCCAGCCCCCTGTTTTAAATTTTGCCCGTATAACTGATGACTCCTCCACCAGCTGATCAAATGATGTCCCCGACTCGAGGAACGCCTGTATATCAAGGTTATCTTCATCCTCCCTGAGTTCAGGGTGAGTGATCATCAGTTCGGAAAGATATACATCGGGGTGGACCCTGCTTAAATAAACATTTGACTTTGATCCGGCCCAACCTCCCAGGAAGGTCAGCAGCGGTATCGACCCGATATAGATAACAAACCTTCTCAGGTTTTTACGTGCGGCTTCCGGTGCCCTGTAGGACTGTTCAACCGGATAATCAATGGCGTCGAACGGACAGGAGTCTTCGCACAGTTTGCACTTGATGCACTCTGCGGGGGTAATGCTCAGGTGCCGTTTTGAAAATTTTGACATCCATCCCAGCAATACACCGTACGGACAGAAAATTCGACAATAGGGCCTGGCATAGAACATTCCAAGGAAGAGAAAGGTGATGCCCAGGAAGATCAT
>CAZIAU010000531.1:0-3013 GCA_964536755.1 uncultured Bacteroides sp.
TGGACCTGTACGGGATCTACCATGACTGGACCCTTGCCCTGGCTGCATACAATTGTGGACCGGGAAATGTAAACAAGGCCATCCGCAGGTCGGGTGGAAAGCACAACTTCTGGGAGATCTACTATTATCTGCCCAGGGAAACCCGGGGTTATGTACCGGCGTTCATAGCGGCTGCCTATACAATGAATTACTATTCCGAACACCTGCTGAGCCCGGTTCCCCTGGAATTGCCAATGTATACGGATACCATCATGGTACAGGAACCGTTGCACCTGAAACAGGTATCGGAAGTTCTGGGCCTGCCCCTGGATCAGCTGAGAGACATGAACCCCCAGTACCGGCAGGATGTGATCCCAGCCGGTTCCGGGAAGAGTTATGCACTGAAAATACCAAGTGAGAAGACGGGCACGTTTATAGACCTTCAGGAGACTATATTTGCCTACAAGGATTCACTCTTTTTCGACCAGGGAAAACTGGTAGCCTCACCTGTAAGGTATATTTCCTCCGGCCCGGTGGACCTTCCCCCGGATAAATATGACAGACTCAGCTATACAGTCAGGTCGGGTGATAACGTGGGATATATAGCTGACTGGTATGATGTTCGGGCTTCCGATCTTCGGTACTGGAATAACATCAGCCGGAATATGATCAGGACCGGGCAGAAGCTGGTCATATATAAACCCAGGGGAAAATCGGGACGATACGAGAAACTTGATAAAATGAGTTTTTCCGAGAAGCAGAGATTCGCCGGACGTCAGGTATCCGGTACAGGGTCCCCTGAAGCGGGTGGATCCTATATAAAAGCTGTCTCCGGAGCGGATTCGGGGACTCCGGTATATGAATATTTCATTACCTATTCTTTGAAAAGCGGGGATACACTCTGTGAAATTGCCCGCAAGTTTCCGGGTACAAGCGAAACCGATATAGCAAAGCTGAATAATATCACAGATTCATCAAGGATCCGGCCCGGACAGGTAATCAGGATAAAGCGAAAGGGATAACAGGGCATTTGTAAATCCACCTGTGAAAAGTATATTTGTGTATGAAGCCATTACGGATCTTCATATTCTATGCCACTGTTTGTATGTGGCTTTTCTTTATAGCCCTCCTGATTCCCCGGCAGGGAATCTTTATTTCCGACAAACTTCAGCTTCATTTTATGAATGTGTCGGACCTCTTCCTGAAAGACACCCTTAAACCGGATGACAATGTGGAACGACTGATGGCTCATTCTTCAGTTACAGCCGATCCTGAGTCATATCCCCGGGAGGATCTCTTTGCTCTTCCTGATTCATCCGGAGGATTACGGGATATCACTATTGTACCTGCAAATGCTGACAGTCTGCAGAATTCAGTGTACCAGATGGATTTTCCGGAGGGTAAACCGGATCTGCTTGATCCCTTTTTCCAAAAACTTCATGGGTTGAGAAACGGATCGGTCCCGAGGACCAGGATACTCCATTTCGGCGATTCACAGATTGAGAATGACCGCATGACAGCGCTTATCAGGTATCGTCTTCAGAGTCATTTCGGGGGATCGGGGACAGGTCTGGTACCGGCCGTTCCTCTCTATTCGGGACACCTGGCATTTACGCAGGAAGAAGAGGGGGACTGGCTGAGATACACTTTTTTCGGGAAAAGGGACACTGCCCTGAGACATAATTCATATGGGATTATGGGGGCATTTACCTCGGTACCGTTGCCGGAAGATGGGATCTGGCCGGCTCTGCACTACCATTTTAACACCCATAAAAAGAGGGGGCAGTTCGACTGCGTAAGGGTATTTATGCATTCTTATGTGGATAGTGCCTCCATGGCCTTCCGGGTAAATGACACCGTAACCGATACACTGAGCTACATTCCGGACGGATTCAGTGCGGCCCAGTACCGGCATCATTCCCCTGTAAGTGATCTGAAGATCTCTTTTGATCTGCCCCAGGGAGGCCGGATTTACGGGATCTCCTTTGAATCTTTTTACGGACTTCAGGTGGACAACATTGCCATGCGTGGTGGCTCGGGGCTAATATTCACAAAGATGGACCGCAGGCTGCAGCTTCAGATGATGGATCATCTGTCGCCCGGGCTCATTATGTTGCAGTACGGTGGCAACGTGGTGCCCTATATGGATCCGGACTATTATCGCCGCGCCTTCAGCCGGGAGCTGCAATTTCTGGGCGAGATCTGCCCGGATGTCCCAATTATTGTCATCGGGCCTTCTGACATGTCCGTCAGGGAAAATGGTGTTTTTAAAACCGACCCCGGGGTTGAATCCATCAGGGATGCACTGAAAAATGCCTCCCTGGAGAGCGGAGTTGTATTCTGGGACCTCTATGAAGCCATGGGAGGGCGAAATTCCATGCCCTCTTTTGTCAATGCTGAACCCGCCCTGGCCTCCACCGATTATGTACATTTTACCGCACTGGGCGTAAACCTGGTAGCAGAGATGTTTTACAATGCACTTATGCTTAGTTACCAACACTATTCATCAGATAACCTGAAACCTTGAACCAGATAGTGCCGGAAATATTCCTTTTCAATCCTGAAAAGCCCCTGATCTTCACCAGGCTCTTCTTCTGGGCATTTTACTTTGTGGTACTGCTGATCTATTCGGGCCTTTACCGGCAGAGGGCGGTTCGCAATGCATTCCTGTTTGCGGCCAGCCTCTTTTTTTACTGGAAAACTTCAGGGCTGTTTTTCCTGATCCTGGTCTTCTCCACTTTTTCGGATTATTACCTCGGGAAGCTGATCCACCATGCCGGGAAAAAAGGATGGAAGAAATTCGGGGTTATAATGAGCATCTTTGTGAACCTGTTCATGCTATCCTATTTTAAATACACCTATTTGTTCGTGGATACCATCAATAACCTGTTCCACCTGGACATTGAGGTGGTAAACCACCTGGCCCTCTGGTCCAACACTCTTATGGGCACCCATTTTGATGTTTCCGTGATCCTGCTTCCCGTTGGAATTTCGTTCTATACATTTCAGACCATTTCCTATACGGTGGATATCT
>CAZIAU010000532.1:0-3013 GCA_964536755.1 uncultured Bacteroides sp.
ATCGATATTTGCCTCTAACATAGGATCTGAACACCTTGTGGGCCTTGCCGGCACGGGAGCTGAAAGCGGTATGGCCTTTGCACACTGGGAAATGCATGGCTGGATGATACTTTTACTTGGCTGGCTTTTTGTCCCGTTTTATGCCAGGAGCGGAGTCTTTACCATGCCCGAATTTCTTGAGAGGCGATATAATTCAAAATCAAGGTCTTTTCTTTCAATTATTTCGCTTGTTAGTTATATCCTGACTAAAGTGGCAGTGACGGTATATGCCGGTGGTGTGGTTTTTAAAGATGTATTCAATATTGAGTATGTAACCCTTTTTAACCAGCAGATTGATTTCTTCTGGATCAGTGCTATCGGCCTTGTATTGCTTACCGGTCTCTATACTGTCTTTGGAGGTATGAAAGCGGTACTCTACACCTCAATTCTGCAAACACCTATACTGCTGGCAGGTTCGGTGGCGATCCTGGCCATTGGATTGACCCAGCTGGGTGGCTGGGCCAATCTGATGGAGATCATAAGGTCAACCGATGCAACCTATCTGAATGATGCCGGTGAAGTGATATATCGTTCAACCACTGATACAATGGGGAGTCTTGTCCGTTCAAGACATGACCCTCAATATCCCTGGACCGGTGTGCTCCTTGGTTCGGCTATCATCGGGTTCTGGTACTGGTGTACCGACCAGTTTATTGTGCAGAGGGTACTTTCCGGGCGGGATCAGAAGCAGTCGCGACGGGGAACTATCTTTGGAGCTTATCTTAAGCTTACACCCGTATTCCTTTTCCTTATTCCAGGTATGATAGCCTTTGCCCTGAAGCAACAGGGCGCCATGGATTTCAGCACAAATGATGCTGCATTCTCAACCCTGGTGAAGGACCTGTTACCCAAAGGATTTACCGGGATAGTAGTTGGAGGTATCCTTGCTGCGCTGATGAGCTCCCTGGCTTCACTGTTTAATTCTTCCTCCATGTTATTTACGGTGGACTTCTATAAAAAGTTTAAACCGGAGGCATCAGAAAGGCACTATGTAATTGTTGGTCGTATAGCCACGACTGTTATTGTAATACTGGGGATATTGTGGATACCGGTGATGAAAAGCATTGGAAAGGTGCTCTATGAATACCTGCAGAATGTTCAATCTCTTCTGGCACCGGGTATAGCTGCGGTGTTCCTTCTTGGTATCCTCTCTAATAGAACCACTCCCTCAGCCGGTTTTATAGGATTGGTGGTCGGATTCACCCTGGGTATGCTGAGGCTGGGACTGGATATCTATTATGGTGATACCGTTGCGGATGGCTTCCTCTATAACACGATCATAGCCCCTAACTGGTTGCATTATGAGATTACAATATTCTTTATAATCATTGCGCTTATGATCGTTGTAAGCGTCTTTACCAAAGGAGTTGATTCCTCAAAGATACAGGGTTTGTACTTTGGTTCGGCCTCAGCAGAGCAGAGAGCAATTACCCGGGCGAGCTGGAACAAATGGGATGTGATCAATTCTGCCATTATCATTGCATTCATTATTGCTTTTTATATCTATTTCTGGTAAGAAGAAATCTGACAATTAATGGCATCCGGAAAGCAACACTACGCGGTTTATTCAAAATTCCATGTGGCACTTGACTGCATAATTTTCGGATTTGATAAAGGGGAACTGAAGCTTCTGATCCATAAACGGAGATTTGAACCTTTCAGGGGAAACTGGTCACTTTTCGGTGGCTTTCTAAGGGAGGATGAGAGCCTTAATGATGCCGCAAACAGGGTTCTCAGGGAACTGACGGGTCTGGAAAACATATACATGGAGGAGTTACAGACCTACGGTGAGATAAACAGGGATCCGGCCGGAAGAGTAATCTCGGTCGCCTATTATGCCCTGATACCTGCACACAGATATTCTGACGGGTACTCAAAAAAATATGGTGCAACCTGGTTCAGCATAAAAGATCTGCCTCCCCTGATCATGGATCATAATTCTATGGTGGAGAGGGGATTGAGGAGGCTGAACAGGAGGGCAACCTCCGAACCCATCGGGTTTGAACTGCTGCCAAGGAAATTTACCATTCCCCAGCTCCAGGCATTGTATGAAGCGATTCAGCAGTCAACACTTGATAAACGGAATTTCAGAAAAAAAATCCTCTCCATGGATGTCCTTGTGAAACTCGATGAAAAAGACAAATCCGGTTCCAGGAAAGGGGCATTTCTTTACAGGTTTGACAAGAAAAAGTATAAGAAAATGCTGGATGGGGGGGATAATTTCACAATGTAAAAATAAGTTAATGGTTATTGGTTAGGGTGAGTTAGGAAGAGTTAGGATGAGTTAGGAGGTTAAATGTGTTATTTAATAAAAATATGAGAGTTATGATTAAGGATTTGAAGAAATTAGAAGCGTGGTTTGTCACCGGCAGCCAGGATCTTTATGGTGAAGAAACACTGAAGCAGGTGGACCGGGACTCCAGAGAGATCGCTGCGGCACTGGATAAAAGCAGTGCGATCCCGGTCAGGATAATCTTTAAACCTGTACTTACCACCCCGGAAGCCATTGATGGTTTATGCCGGGAGGCCAATAATGCCGAGCATTGTATAGGGCTGATCACATGGATGCATACATTTTCGCCTGCAAAGATGTGGATCGCCGGACTTAAATCATTGGCCAAACCATTTGTACACCTTCATACCCAGTTCAACAGGGATATCCCATGGGATTCCATTGACATGGATTTTATGAACCTGAACCAGTCGGCGCATGGTGGAAGGGAATTCGGGTTCATCGGGTCACGGATGAGGATCGAGCGTAAGGTGGTAGTTGGCCACTGGGCCAATCCGGAAGTCCAGCGAAAGCTGGGTGTCTGGTTAAGGGCTGCCAGCGGATGGTATGAATGGCAGGGAGGGAAAATTGTCCGGTTTGGTGACAATATGCGGGAAGTAGCGGTAACTGAAGGAGACAAGGTGTCGGCGCAGATACAATTTGGTTACTCTGTCTCGGGATACGGTGTCGGGGACCTGGTGG
>CAZIAU010000533.1:0-3010 GCA_964536755.1 uncultured Bacteroides sp.
TACGCTATTTAGATATACCATCCCATGTTACAGGTCCGGGCCGGCTTGCCTCCATCACGGAAATTGATATTGTTTCTGAAGCCTCAGGAAAAATTGAACCGGGAGAGGTAGCATTAAAAAAAGGGGCCAATTTCTCCAGGGGGAACATACTCTTTGTGGTCTATCCGGATGAGGCGATCTTATCCCTGAAAGCCAGAAAAAGCCAGTATCAGAATACTCTGGCAAATATTCTTCCGGACCTGGTCATTGATTTTCCGGAACATGAAAAAAGTTTTTATAAATTTTTCTCTGACATCTCTGTTGATAAGCCGCTTCCGGAATTGCCCGATATTTCAGATGATAAGCTGAAGATTTTTCTTGCCAGCAGGAATGTGATCAGTGAATATTACAACATCCTGAGTGACCAGTTACAGCTGAACCGGCGTACAGTAAAAGCACCATTTAACGGATCCTATAAAGAGGTCTATATGGAACCGGGGGCATATACAAATACCGGAGGGAAGGTTGCACGGGCCATCCGGACCGACGAGCTTGAGTTGGAAGTCCCATTGGATCGTCCCGACGCTTCATGGGTAAATATAGGTGAAAAGGTTTCTGTTTATTCCGAACAAATGAACCAGAAATGGGAAGGAAGGGTGCTCCGGTAAAGCCGGTATGTGGATGAAAATACACAATCCCAGGAGATCTTTGTGGGTATTCCCTACAACAGTCAGCAACCCCTGCTGGCGGGAGAATACCTGATGGCATCATTCCCCGTAAGGCCCATTAAAAATGTAATGGAAATTCCCAGGAGTTCGGTATTTAACTCAAATGAGGTATTCATAATCAAAGAAGGCAGACTGGCCAAGAAAGAGATAAACATCGTTAAAATTAATGAAAGAACACTCATATTTAACGGACTTACAGAAGGAGATTCGGTAGTTGTCCAGCAACTTATCAATGTTTCGGAAGGCACTTTGGTTCAGGTGGGTAATGATCAAACCGGACAACCGGGAATGGACCGGGGAAATCCGGGACAGGAGTCAGGTGTATCCGGGCAACTCCCCGCAGAATCCGGTAATCAAAATATTGACAAACAGGAAAATGTGAATAGGAAAGCCAAACGGAAATCCGCCGAGAGATCATGAGAAAGATTGTCGAGCGATTTGTGGAGTATCCGGTATACGCAAACCTGATTATAGCTATAGTTATTCTGGCAGGTGGGCTCAGTCTCATTTCCCTGAAAAAATCCTTTTTCCCTGAAACAGAGAGCCGGTATCTTTCAGTATCCGTATACTACCCGGGCGCTTCTCCGGTTGAAATGGAGGAAGGGGTAACCACAAGGATTGAGGAAGCCATCAGGGGATTGATCGGTATCAAGGAAATTACCTCAACCTCGGTGGAAAACAGGAGTTCAATTTCCATAGAAACCACGGGTGAGTATCCCATCAATGAAATACTTCAGGAAGTAAAGAATGCCGTGGATGGTATCTCATCCCTGCCTTCGGCAGCCGAACGTCCAATTGTCTCAAAAAGACGGTCCCGTGCGGGTGCATTGAGGCTGGAGCTGGTTCCGGTTGACGGACACGAGATGGACCTGATGACCCTTAAAGAACATGCCCAGCGTATAGAAGAGGATTTCTTCAACTCAGGGGTTATGAGTCAAATTTCCCTGTCCGGTTATCCCAATCCTGAAATTTCTGTGGAGATCAAAGAGGAAGAACTGCTTCGTTATAATATCACATTCGATGAGATTGTCAGGGCAATCCAGAATAACAACCAGGATGTTTCGGGAGGTGAGATAAAATCTGCCGATGAGGAGTACCTGATCAGGCTGCGTTCCAGGAGCGCTGATCCGGATAAGATCGGGAACATTATTTTGAGGGGAGAACCTGACGGGGGATATATACATATCCGCGATGTGGCCGAGGTCAAGGTAAAATTTGCAGATTCGCCCGACAGAAGGTGGACCAACGGTAAACCATCGGTGGCAATAGGTGTTGAAAAGCTTCCCGAGGAGGACCTGGACGAAATTACCGATTTTGCAAACAAGTATATTGAAGAGTTTAATAACAGGAACCAGGGAGTGGAGATCATTGTTTCCCGGGCCTACCTGGATATCCTCAAGAGCCGGCTCGACCTGCTTACCAGGAACGGATTGCTGGGATTGTTTTTGGTGATTGTTTCCCTGTCTATGTTCTTGAGTTTCAAGCTTTCCCTATGGGTTTCATGGGGTATTCCCTTCAGTTTCCTGGCCATGTTTGTAGCTGCACATTTTTTGGGTGTGACTATCAACCTGCAATCCCTTTTCGGAATGATCCTGGTGATAGGTATCCTGGTGGATGACGGCATTGTAATAGCTGAAAACATATACCTCCATTTTGAGCATGGTAAAACTCCCATGCATGCAGCAGTGGACGGGACCATGGAAGTATTGCCTGCCGTGGTAACTTCAGTATTAACTACAATAGTGGCTTTTACACCCCTGTTGTTCCTTACCGGTACCAGGATGGAGATGATGCTCCATGTGGCCATCGTGGTTATTGCTTCACTGGCCTTTTCTCTTTTCGAAGCATTTCTGGTTCTGCCTGCCCACCTGGGCAACGAAAAGGTCCTGAGCATGAAAAGCCTGGAAGCTAAAAACAAGGGCCTCAGGAAATACTTCGAGGGCTTTATCTTCTGGTTGCGTGAAAGGGTATATAACTATTTTCTCAACTGGCTGGTCAAGTGGCGCTATATTGCCCTCAGTTTTCCAATTGCACTGGTCCTGATAACGGCGGGACTGTTTTTGGGCGGACATATCAGGAATACCTTTTTTCCCATGGTCGATTTTGACTCCTTTACCCTGAATGTGGCTTTCACCCCGGGTGACGGAGAACAACAGACCCTTGAGTTCCTGGACAAATTTGAAAATGCGATCTGGGAAGTGAACGATGAAATTGTGGAAGAATTGGAACTGGATCACGACATTATTGAACGAACAAGTAAAAGATTGGGAGAGGCCTTCGATCACCAGGAAAGCGGTGCCCAT
>CAZIAU010000534.1:0-3005 GCA_964536755.1 uncultured Bacteroides sp.
GAAACATCCCATTCAATAAAATAAAAAATGCTGCGGAAAAGTATTTCTCAGATATTCCTTCCAAAAACAGGGTAAGAGAACGCGTCTGTCCCACGGCAGTTAACTCAATAAGAAAGGTCGAGAAAAGAAATACTTTCCAGAAACACTGTATTCTGATAGCAGAAGCATACCCGCTGACTCATCAAAAACGACTTCACCTCTATCTGCTCAATAATATTCTGGGAGGACCGGGCATGAATTCCAGGCTTAATCTAGCTCTTAGAGAAAGACACGGTTTTTCCTATAGTGCAGAATCCCATTATGCTCCCTATACCGATACAGGTGCAATGATGGTCTATTTCAGCTGTGATTCTGAAAAATTTGACAGATCGATGCAGGTGACAAAAGACGAGATCAGGAAACTACGGACAAAACTTATCACAGATAAGCGATTGTCCCATGCCCGCAGGCAGCTCATTGGTCAGCTGGCAATCTCTATGGAAAATAATGAATACCGTATGCTTACCGGTGGAAAGAGCTATCTTGTATTCAACCGGGTGGACAGCCTTGATACTATCCGGAATAAACTTGACGGGATCACTGCAACCCAGCTGAGGGAGACCGCCAATGAAATCCTTAATGTAAAAAATCTTAACACGTTGATCTTTGAATAATGGATATCTTCAGGAACCAGCATCTGCTGGATCGTTATCTGGCCGATCACACATCGCCTGAAGATCCGGTCCTGGAAGAACTGTCCCGGTATACATATTTAAAAGAGGCTTATCCCAGGATGATATCGGGTCACCTGATGGGTAAGTTCCTGGAAATGTTCAGTCAGCTGGTATCACCCAATCGTGTACTTGAGATCGGGACCTTTACCGGATATTCTGCCATATGCCTGGCGAAGGGATTAAGCCCCAGCGGCAAACTGATCACCATTGAGGTCAATGATGAACTCCGAAATTCAGCTCTGGAATTTTTCACTCTGGCCGGGGTAAAGGATCAGATTGAGATCATAAACGGGGATGCCCTGAAAGTAATACCCACCCTTGATAAATCCTTTGACCTTGTGTTTATTGATGCCCGTAAAGAGGACTACACCGAATATTACCGGCTGGTTATTGAAAAAGTGTCCCCGGGTGGCTATATACTTGCAGATAATGTACTTTGGGGAGGGAAAGTCCTGAATAAAAAGGCCCCGGATCAGGCAACATTATCCCTGAAGGAATTCAGCCGTATGGTGAATCAGGATCCAAAGGTTGAGAACATGATATTACCCATCAGAGATGGAGTTATGGTAATAAAGAAACATTGATTGTTTAATTTTTAATACTCGATTACTAAACAAATCCCTTCCCCTTTTTGTTAAATGACTGGAACCGCGAAGAACTCTTCAGAACATGGCAGTCTATTCCATCAGGGAGCTGGAAAATTTATCAGGAATCAAAGCCCATACTATAAGGATTTGGGAAAAGCGATATAACCTTATTGCTCCCCATCGAACAAATACCAATATCCGGTATTATTCGGACAGCGATCTTAAAAAAATACTTAATGTTGCCGTATTGAACAGGCTTGGTATTAAAATCTCCAATATTGCCAGGTTAAGCGAAATTGAACTCAGGGAAGAGATCGTACGGGTAAACAGAACTTCTGAATATGAGGATACCATTATTTATTCCTTGATAATTGCCATGATTGAGCTGGATGAATATAAACTTGAGTCAATCATCGACAAATCAATTTCCAGGATTGGTTTTAAATCGACAGTGACAGAAGCATTATACCCATTTCTTAAAAAGGTTGGTGTCATGTGGCAGTCCGGAGATGTTAGCCCGGTACAGGAACATTTTATATCCAACCTCATACGGCAAAAATTAATTGCAGCAACTGATCAACTAGCGAATACATTTAATCCAAAGGCACATAAATTCCTTCTGTTGCTTCCGGAAGGGGAATGGCATGAAATTCCCCTGCTTTTTGCGCAATATCTTTTAAAAGAAGCAAACCATGAAGTAATATATCTCGGACAATCGGTTCCCTATGCTGATGTATTAGCAATCGGTGCCTCCAGGCAATTTGATTGTATCCTGGTCTCAAGCACCATCACACAGCCAGATTTTGATTTTGAACTCTACCTGAAAGACCTTGGCGGTGCCTTCCCGGATAAAAAAATACTTTATTATTCCCAACTCACGGAAGAAAATACTAACGAATTGTCCGAAAATCATATTCCGCTTAAAACAATAAATAATCTTACCGAATATCTCGATAGACTATAGGGATATCTCACCAGGCCTGTTTAACTCTGATATGCCTTTTATAAACATTTTTGCTTTCCCCCGTAATTTAGAAAAGGCCGTTATAAAATACCATTAAATCTTTTATTTACAGGTGTTACAATGACAAAGCTTATTTGGAATAAGGTTAATATCAGTGTGTTAAATTGCATTTAATCTTGACAGATGTTTAATTGGAACGTATATTTGTTAAACAATATTTGATTAAAAACATATAAACATCTGAAGCATGACAACAATGGAATTCAATAATAAGCTCATAAGCATGGAGAATAGACTGGAGCGGTTTGCATTGAGCCTTACAGCCAATCGTGAAGAAGCAAAGGATCTTTTACAGGAAACGTTCCTTAAGGCTCTATCTTCCAAAGATAAATTCATCGAGTTCACCAATTTTGAAGCATGGGCGTACACTATAATGAAGAATACTTTCATTAATAACTACAGGAAAGCTGTCCGTCAGAACACGATTGTTGATACCACCAAAGATCTCTATTATCTCAATAATTCAAAGGAATCGAATTATGTAAAACCCGATTCAACTATGCAGCAAAAAGAGATTACCAGGCATATCGACAACCTGCAGGACGAACTTAAGATTCCTTTCCTGATGCATACACGTGGATTTAAATATAAGGAGATAGCTGAAGAACTCGACCTCAAAATCGGAACAGTCAAGAGCCGGATCTTTTTTACCCGCAAGAAATTAATGGAATCCCTTGCAGA
>CAZIAU010000535.1:0-2993 GCA_964536755.1 uncultured Bacteroides sp.
CGGATTGATATATAATAAATTACAAACTAGGAAACTTTAGCTATTAATATTCTTCTGTATTTCTAAACTAAATGAATTAAATGCCTTCTCTCTCACATAAAAATAAAATCAGAATTTTTTAAAATATGTTCATTCTTGAAAACTATCTCTCCATTATATATCAAAAAACCTTCATTCTGTAAGATTTTTAGGTTTATATGTAGGCTTCCCGGCAAATGAAGATTTAACCCATTTATTCCTTTGTGTTCATACGTATTTTCATTAATGAAGATTTACCCAACTTGTAGCAGGTGTACCGACATAAGTTTTAAAAGCACAATCATAAATCCCTCCGGAATAAGGAGTGCCATTATAATAGAAAAGACCTCCTGAATAATTATTACCACTTGTGTCCATACCCCATTCGTAGCATAAATCAAAACATGAGCCCGGAGAAACCTCTGTAACATGTATGGTATATGAATTACCTGCAACAATACTAACTCCACTTATGTCAAATGAATACCAAGTCATTCCCCCACCTGGTATGGTGAAAGTCTGAGTATGCAAAATAGCACCATTGGTGCCGTCACCATCTCTGATAGCAATATTGACATCTGTCGTTCCTTCCATTGTAGAAAAAGGAAGCTCGATAGCTGTTAAATTGCCAGACATTCCGGCTGTAAAACTTTGTGCCCTGTCTTCGCCACCTCCATTATTTATTGCCAAGTTTTGTTGATCAATAAGAGAAGTACCCTCGGAATACGAGTATCCCTGAAACTTTTTTTCCTCTGAGTTATAAATCATCATACCTTCAAGTGCTGTTAATGCATCCCGTTCAGTGGTTGACATTCTTGGGAGCAACAAAGCCCCATTCGTGGAATTTATTTCAAGTGCTGTGCCTGGTGTAGGAGTTGATGAACCTATAGTTATTTGTGACACATTAACCAAGCTGTTTGAGCCCCCGTCATTGCCTTCTGCCAGGACATTTTGAATATCCTGAATCTCGTTGGTGATTGATCCATCAACTTCAGTCAATGTAACACCATTAACAATACTATCAGCAGTTTTGGCATGCAAAGCATAAGGAACACTCATCAATTGGCTTGTGCCGGTTATCGTAAAATTCGTGCCACCGGTAGGATCTGTTTCTGTTTTAATGAAATAGGGACCGTCTAACCAGTCAATATCCGCGAAATTATCACTTGTTGTTCCATCACCTATAATAATACTTACCATTCCGTTTGCATTGGTAACCGGCGTTTGTGTTTCTATATACACGGGTGATCCGGTTGCCGAACCCTGTAAGATACTGATTTGTATTCCAATGCTTGTGTCTGTAACCAAGGCATCGCTACTGTTGCGAATTACTGCCTGATAATTCATTTTCTCGGGGCTTTGGGCCCATCCTGCTGCGGTTAGCAATACTGCAGCTACAATTGTAAATAGTCTTTTCATATGAATTTATTCTTTAATGATTTTAAATGTCTTCATTTCTTTATTGTGTGTGCTTACTTTCAGAAAATAGGAGGCGGGCATTAGTTTGACTATAGAAATTTTTGTTTCATTTTCGGTAAGGATTTCACTTTCTAAAAGCCTTCCCATCATGTCGTAAAGCTGATAAATCAGCTTTTCATTCGTATAATTCCCTACTTTCAATGTAAGATAATCAGTCGTTGGATTAGGATACACCGAAATAGTAAGGGTAATACCTTCAGCTTCTTCAATACCTGTTTCAACCGTAATTTCATAGCCCTGTTGCACCCCCTGGGCTAACGTACCTGTTGTCCCTGAGTGGGTGGTATATACCACCTGTCCAACGGAATAACTCACTGAACCTCCAATGCCTGCAGCCTCTCCACCTGAAGCGGGGATAACTTCCTGTGCTTTCAATTCTCCCAGGCTTAAGCCTAACAGTAAAAATGCACATAATTTCAATCGCACGTTTTTCATAGATTTATTTAATTTTATTAAAATCCATAGTGTTTCATTAGTGGGCACTTAAAATCTACTGATTTCTACTTGATAAATAAGAATTTATGTAAGCTACTGATGTCTCCTCAATCGGATTGTAGGTAACCGATGAAATTTTTGTAGGCAGAAAAGTAATTACATGTAAGGAATTAAAATATTACTTATATTAATTGGATTAAAAGGAACACCTTGTCTTTGGAAATTTCTCAACCTATTAATTTACTACTGTAATCAAATATAAAACCAAAGTTACCACTGTGGTCAAACAAAAGTATCCGTCCTACCAAGTTGCAGGGGGGGTGTGTTGCAAGATTTGCTTTCCCCTTCTGTAATATACCCCCTCCTGGAATCATAATGATTTAATGGATGAGTTGTCCATACCATGAGAGTAGTGCTTCTGTCAGACCCTGTCACGGCCTAATTATTCGGTTGCTTTTATGAAGGAGATATCCGTGGTATGGGATGACAGAAAGTACGTTACGGATTACCCGGGTAAAGATGTGCTGAATGCGGGAAGAAGGATCTAAGGTGGTATATCGAAGGAATCAATGGTGAAGTGCTTTCCAAAAAGCTGATCATGGAACTCTACCTGACCGGTGCATCTCCGGAAAGAGTTGCGTTGATTGTGGATGGCAACACTGCCCGTAAACTCCAGAGAAAGATGAAGCATACCGAGGATGGTAAACTAACCATCCACATGGAACCATACGGGGGATTTGCAGGGTCCTGGGAGCAGCATGGGCTCCCATCACCCTCAGGCATGTTTTACCACTAAATAGTCAGGATGTTTCATTCGTCTGCCTTGACCATACCAAGTATTTTCTGGGCATTTTTATAATAGATTTTTTCAAGTACTTCATCCGGTAAATAAACTCCATAAATCATCCAGCGTCCCTGTAAATGGTGACCTCCGGATGGATCGATGTACTCATCATCCGTTTCAAGGAACCTGTAATAGGTCCTGTAGGCTTCTGCGTTACAGGGTGTATCCGTGCCAAACATGACCCGGTCCTGATACTTGATCAGAAACTTCCTGGCCG
>CAZIAU010000536.1:0-2985 GCA_964536755.1 uncultured Bacteroides sp.
CATGAACGAGGTTTTTGTAAATATTGTGCCGGACGTCTTTGTTTTTTACAACGATGGCGAGCCTTATCTCAATATATACAGTTCATTTCACAATGTATCCATTTTCCCCCCGCTGATATTAATTGACAATATCCCGATATTTGATCATAAAGCCATTTTTTCAGTTGATCCGGAAAGGATTGAACGAATCGATGTGGTCAATGAAGTCTATGTCAAGGGTGCGCTAATGTACGGAGGAATGATCTTCATAACTTCCAGGCAGGGAGACATGGCCGCTGTTGATCTTCCCGAAGGATCCTATTTTTTCGATTACCAGGCTTTTCATCCTGGTGACCCTCAATCTCAATATTCTTCTTCAGAAAGGATCCCCGATACCGGTAATGACCTTTCAGACAGGATCCCCGATACCGGTAATGACCTTTCAGACAGGATCCCCGATACCAGGAATACCCTGCTGTGGATCGATAAAATAAGCCTCGGTCCTGAAGAATTGAAAACAGTTCGTTTTCCTGCATCAGCACAGGCCGGTGAATACACAATCCTGCTCCGCGGCGTCTCACCCGCAGGAGAGATCATCTGCGGGAAGAGCACATTCAGAGTGGAGAAGAAAGATTAGTCAGGAAGAAGGATTACTCAGATTGTTTTGAATTATAATTCCTTATAGAATTCCTCCATGAGCGGCCTCCACTTCTCCATCAGCTCCTCATTGATATCGAGCGGGGGTACCGCATCTTCAGGCAGGAAAGGTTTGTAGGGATGTTCCTTTGAATATTCCACGAACTCCTTCTTAATGGAAGCGAGTTCTTCGGGAAGTGTCAGCAGATCAACAGCGGATGCAGCCATCGCCTTTGCCCCTGCACTAAGTCCCTTCCATGCCAGTGATCCGCAATTTCCTGTCACTACCGACCAGTGATGGCCAATTGATCCGGGGACAGATCCGGGAAATCTTATCGTGGCAGTAGGAGCGATCATCGAAACATCCCCCACATCCGTAGATCCTCCCCCCACGAAGGGATCGGATGGCCCTTTCAGCGAATCCACCTTTTCGGGCATACCCTTTTCTTCTTTGCCAAGTTCCTTTTGAAGCGCCCTGGCAAACTCATGATCCTTATCGGTCCATTCCGGCATGCCTGTCAGTTCTATATTCTTCTGAAAAAGTTCGGCCAGTGCCCTGTTGGAATGTTTCTGGTGTATGGCTGTCAGCACCCTTATATCCGCCAGCTCGGTCCCGGTTGCCAGTGCTGCTCCCCTGGCACAATTGACAACCTTTTCATACATATCTTCCACTCTTTCGTCTGTATTCCTCACAAAGTACCAGACCTTTGCTTTATCCGGCACAACGTTAGGGGCTTCCCCTCCCTCAATGATTACATAGTGCATGCGGTGTGTATAAAACAGATGTTCACGCAGGAAATTGGTGGCAACATTCATGATCTCGACAGCATCAAGTGCGCTTCTGCCGCTCCAGGGGGCTCCGGCACTGTGTGCCGTTTTACCTGTAAACGTAAATATGACGGAAAAGAGTGCGTTCCCGCTCCTTCCATAGGATGTACTGAAATTACTGCTCAGGTGGTTATCGATGACCACATCCACCCCTTCGAACAGTCCGGCCCTGATCATGTAGGGCCGGCTGATCAGGCTCTCTTCCGCGGGAGACCCGAAAAACTTGATAGTCCCCTTGATATCATATTTTTGCATGGCATTTTTCACAGCAATAGCAGCAGCTATACCGGCCGTACCCATGATATTATGACCGCAACCGTGCCCTGGAGCTCCCTCGATAAGCGGATCCTGTTTGGGGACCAGTGCTTTTTGCGATATCATTGGCAGGGCATCGAACTCACCCATGATCCCGACCACCGGTTTACCGGATCCGTAGGATGCAACGAAACAGGTGGGCATGCCGGCAAGACCCATTTCCACCTGGAATCCCTCCGCCTCCAGTTTCTCAGCCAGCAGTGCCGACGATTTGTATTCCTGGAGCCCGAGTTCCGCATAGGACCAGATCGCATCTGATATCTGTCCGAAGTTTTCAACCACTTCAGGCCTGCTGAGATAATCGAGTACGAATCTCTTTTCTGTGCTGATCTCCGTATTTTCATCGGGCTGGGCGGAACCGGGAACCGGCAGAAGGACCATTATAGTGAATACAAGGAGTGATACAGGCTTTAAATAACAGGGCATAATTCTTGATTTCATAACCGGGGCTGAATTAATTAGTTTGATGAGACACATCTGAGCATTTTTGCATTTAGCGTCAAATATATATACTTTCCGGGAGTTTATTTTTCGGGAGTTTATTTTCCCAGCTTTTGCCATCCCATTTGACTCATATCTCCATACTCATTAACTTGGTAAAACGAAAACTAACACCGCATGCCTGATCATTCCAACAGACTAACGAACTTCAGGCAGGCGCCTGGAATAAATGGAATAGTGAAAATGAATGCATTTTTCAGGTCTTGTTCCCTGGTTGGATTTCTGATTTTGCTGATAATCCCGGGGTGTAAAAAAGATAATCCTTATCCGGAGTTTGACAACCTTGCCGAAGAACTCGATTATTTGACTGAAAAATATGTGAATATGGGAGCTGCCATCGGCATCATTGACCGTGAGCAGCAACAAAGGGAATTCTATTATGGTTCTCTCTCCAATTACAATAGCAATCCGCCTGATGCACATTCGGTTTTTGAAATAGGATCAATTACAAAATCGTTTACCACAGCATTACTTGCTGAAATGATCCTGGATGGAAGGATCAACCTGGAAGATGAGGTTGAATCTCTCCTGCCTCGGGGAGTAAGATTACCTGTCTGGGACCAAACCCGTATCACCATTGAACACCTGGCGACCCATAGCTCAGGACTTCCCAAAAGGCCCCAGGATTCAGGCCAACCATTACCGTCCGGGTATGACCCGTTTGATCCATATGCTTCCTACAATACCGAATATGTTTATGACTACCTGACAAATTATTGTGATCTG
>CAZIAU010000537.1:0-2982 GCA_964536755.1 uncultured Bacteroides sp.
CGATCAAGGAGGTGGTGATTGAAGCAAAGCGCTTTAATAACGTAAGGGGGATCCAGATGGGATTCGAGAGGCTGAATTATAAAACGGTCAAGGAGATACCTGTGGTTTTCGGGGAGAAAGATCTTCTTAAAGTGGCCCAGATGTTGCCCGGGGTTCAAAATGTGGGCGAAGGATCCTCGGGATTTAATGTGAGGGGATCCGCGGCAGATCAGAATATGATATATGTGAATAAAGTCCCGGTATACAACAGTTCACACCTGTTTGGTTTCTTTTCCTCGTTCAGTCCCGATATTGTAAAGGATTTTTCCCTGTACAAGAGCAATCTGCCGGCGAATTACGGAGGGAGACTGGCATCCTTTTTCGATATTTCCACCCGGCAGGGTAACATGAACAAGTATACCGCGCGGGGCGGTATCAGTCCCATTACCGGACATTTGGCCGTCGAAGGTCCTATCGTAAAGAATAAGAGTACATTTGTTTTATCTGCGCGCTCAACTTACTCTGACTGGATATTAAGGCAGCTGGATGATCTTGATCTGAGGAACAGTGATGCGTCATTTTATGACCTGGCAGGAACCCTCACCTTTGAACCCAACGAAAAGAACCTGATAAAAACCTTTGGATACTACAGCAGGGATAAGTTCTCTCTGGGATCCACAAATCAATATGATTACTCCAATGCAGGCGCATCAGTTAACCTGAAACACCGTTTCAGTTCCAGGATATCGGGTGACCTTGCCGCAGTATTCGGTGATTATGCATATCAAACGGTAGATGAAACACTGGAAACTTTTGCATACAGCCACGACTACAGCATCAACCATTACGAGTTAAAGACGGACCTCAGCTGGTTATCGCTGGGTTCACATAAACTGAGCTTCGGAGGGAATATAATCTACTACCTGCTCAACAGGGGAAAAATAAACCCCTATGGAGAACTTTCCCTGAAGATCCCGGTGGATCTTGGTGTTGAGAACGCTGTGGAGTCTGCGCTTTATTTCGCCGATGAAATAACTATCACTCCCCGGCTCACCGTTTATGGAGGTTTAAGATACAGTTACTACATGGCTCTCGGTGCTGCTGATGTACTTGAATTTGAAGAGGGCCTTCCAAAAAATAAAGAAAATATAATCGGCACCAGACAATTTGGAGCAGGCGAGGTTATAAAGCGTTACTCGGGACCCGAACCCAGGGTATCACTCAATTATCTGCTGGGTACATCCAACTCAGTGAAGTTCTCTTATAACAGGGTCCGGCAATATCTCTTTATGCTCACCAATACCATTGCCATTTCACCTACGGATCAATGGAAACTCTGTGATTACAATATTGTTCCTCCGTTTGTGGATCAGCTTTCGGCAGGTTATTATCATGATTTTAAAAATATTGGTTTCAGTACTTCCCTGGAAGCATATTATAAAACAGTCTCCAATGTGAAGGAATACAGGGACGGGGCAAGCTTCATCAACAATCCGGATATAGAACTGGAAATCCTGCCGGGAGAGCAAACGGCCTACGGCCTGGAACTGATGGCCAGGAAAAACACCGGAAGGCTCAATGGTTGGGTGGCATATAGTTATTCAAGGTCAACCATGCTTGTCAGAAGCAATTTCCCTGGTGAAAGCATTAATAACGGAGTTCCGTACCCATCCAATTATGATCGTCCCCACAACCTGAATATTGTTTCAAATTTAAAACTGGACAGGCGATTCAGTTTTTCATTAAACATGATCTATACAACAGGTCGTCCGGTAACATATCCAATTTCTATCTATTATCTGGACGATATGCAGCATATCTTTTACTCGGACAGGAATGATTACAGGATCCCCGATTATTTCAGGATGGACCTGTCCATTAACGTTGAAGGGAATCTGAAGAGAGAAAAACTGGCCCATAGTTTCTGGATGCTGAATTTCTACAACCTGACCGGCAGACAGAATGCGTACTCTGTATATTTCAGGAATGAAGACGGTGCAATGAAAGGTTACAAACTCTCCATATTTGGCAGGCCCCTGATCACTCTTTCATGGAATTTTAAATTTGGGAATTACTCAAGTGAATAAGCTTCTTTGTATAGGAACGATCATGCTTTGCACGGTTTCGTGCATTGAACCCTTTGAGCCCGAGATTAAGGAAAGTCAGAATATGCTGGTAATTAACGGGAACATTACCGATAAGCCTGGCTGGCATTATGTCGAAATCAGCCGCTCATCAGAATATAATGATCCTGCTTTTATACCAGTGGGAGGGTGTGTGGTTCGTGTTGAGGATCAGAATGGCAGGGGGGTTACTTACTCTGAAGATCAGCCGGGTATTTACAAAGCAGATCTGGAGGAGAGTTTTCTGAACCTGCACAGTGCTTACAGATTGTATGTCTATACCCAGGACGGGGAGGAGTATTTATCTGATTATGATTCCCTGCTTGCATGTCCCCCGGTAGATTCTCTTTACTATGAGATTGATCTGCCGGAATCTGATGATCCGAATATTACATTCCTGGGGGGAGTGCAGTTCCATGTGGATGTCAGGGGGAAAAAGAGTGATTCCAGGAACTTCCTCTGGAAACTTGAGGAAACATATCAATATCTGGCTGCTTACTATTTACAATACCTCTGGGAGAATGACTCGGTGTATGAATTCGATCCTCCTTCTGATTCCCTGACCCGGTGCTATACAGGCGGACCGATTACGGAAATTTATACAGCCTCCACCAGGAACCTGGTTGCCAACGAATTAAACAGGTATCCCCTTAATTATGTATCCACATGGGGCCCGCAACTCAGGTACGAATATGGTTTACTGGTGTCCCAGTATTCACTGTCGGATGAAGCATTCCTTTACTGGGACAAGATCGAAAGCATGACAGATGAGGAGGGTGGCCTGTATGAAACACAGCCCGCCAATGCCAAGGGGAACTTCTCCAACATCAACAATGCTGATGAACAGGTACTGGGTTTCTTTTATGCTTCCCAGGTACAG
>CAZIAU010000538.1:0-1630 GCA_964536755.1 uncultured Bacteroides sp.
AAAATGCACAATTCTCCAATAAATCCGAATAATTACAGGAGAATGTTATTCACCTTGTGTACCTTACATATTGTTACCACACTTGGTTTTCTGGTAATAATTTATTAGGTTTACAACCGCAAATAAGCCTGGTATGGCAATAACAAGTGCAGTATATTTTTTTTATTTTTTTTCCAGCAGGTAGCAGGTCGGGCTTTCTATATGATTATGGTACCCGGCTTTCAGTCGGGTTTTTTGTTTTATTAAAATGATGAAAACTATAGCAATTCAGGGTGGATATGGCGCTTTTCACGAGATAGCGGCTCACCATTTTTTCGCCGGTGAAAAGATTGAGATCCTGCCGAGGAAAACGTTCAGGGAAATGGTATCCACGCTTAAGAGCAGGCATTCAGATTTTGGTATTATGGCCATCGAAAATTCGCTTGCGGGTAGTATTATTCCCAACTACAACCTGATCATAAATTCAAGCATGAAGATAACCGGGGAGATATATCTGAGAATTAAACAAAACCTGGTTGCGCTTCCCGGGGTGAAGATCTCAGATCTTAAAGAAGTATACTCGCATCCTATGGCCATTCTTCAGTGTCAGGATTTCTTCGATGAATATCCAGGGATCCGGCTTATTGAGAGCATTGATACAGCTTTAAGTGCTGAAGAGATTGCAACGGGTAAACTGAAAAACACAGGCGCAATTTCAAGCCGGTTAGCAGCTGATAAATATGGACTGAACATTCTGGCGGCAAGTATTGAAACCAATAAGATGAATTATACGAGATTCCTGATCCTGTCTGAAAATGGAATCAAAATTCCTGAAAATGAAGTAAATAAAGCCTCTATATTCTTCACAGTGGCCCACAGGTTCGGATCTCTTTCAAAGATCCTCTCCATACTATCCTATTATGAAATCAACCTGGCGAAGATTCAGTCCATGCCGATTCCCGGTAAGGATTGGGAGTACATGTTTTATGTGGACGTGGAGATCAATGATTATGAAATGTATCTGAAATCACTGGATGCCATCAGGCCATTTACACCCTCCCTGGGCATACTGGGAGAGTATAAAAAAGGAATATCTGAAATTGAATAATATTATGCTATGGTAGTAGATATTGAATTGGAACCCCTGCTGCTCGAAGGTCACATGTTCAGCAAACCTATTTTTATTGCAGGGCCCTGCAGTGCTGAATCGGAGGAACAGATGATGAATACGGCCCTTCCGCTGGCTAAAATGGGGATCAGGATATTCCGGGCCGGAATATGGAAACCCAGGACCAGGCCCAATGCTTTTGAAGGGGTTGGATCGAAAGGTCTCAAATGGATGCAGCAGGTAAAAAAGGAAACAGGAATGCTGGTTTCTACCGAAGTGGCCAATGTCAGGCATGTTTATGAAGCATTGAAATATGAGATCGATATCATTTGGATAGGTGCACGCACTTCGGCCAATCCATTTGCAGTTCAGGATATAGCTGACAGCCTGCATGGTGTGAATATTCCTGTTTTGGTGAAAAATCCGATTAATCCCGATGTGAACCTCTGGATTGGCGCTATCGAACGAATAAACAATGCCGGCATTAAGCGTATGGCTGCCATACACAGGGGTTTTTCAAGTTACGACAAAACCCTCTATCGC
>CAZIAU010000538.1:1640-2977 GCA_964536755.1 uncultured Bacteroides sp.
TACCTATTGAGTTGCGGAGGAGGATCCCAAATATCCCGATCATTACGGATCCAAGCCACATCTGCGGAAACCGTGAGTTCCTTTTTGATATCTCTCAAAAGGCCATGGACCTTAACTTTGACGGTTTGATCATCGAATCACATTGCAATCCGGATAAGGCTTTAAGTGATGCCAATCAGCAGGTTACTCCAGCTGGACTGAAGCAAATCCTGGACCGGTTAATACTGAGGGACCCGGATATAAAGGAAGAGCTGATGCTTACCCTTGCCGAGCTGAGGGATCAGATTGATAAACTGGATGACAGGATAATCAATCTCCTGGAAGAGAGAATGCTGGTATCTGAAAGGATCGGGGAATATAAAAAAGTTAACAACATTACTATTTTGCAAACCAAGCGCTGGGATGATATGCTTAAGAACCGGTTGTTGCTTGGAAGCAGAAAAGGTTTAAGTGAGGAGTTCGTGATCAAACTCTTCAGATCAATCCATCAGGAATCCATAAATCACCAGACCAGGGTGATGAACAAGGACGAATAGCCATGCACAAAATCAAGCTGAATACCCCTTCAGGAAATTGTGAGATTTCAGTGGGTGAGGAGCTCTCGGCCGGACTTCAGGATCTGAAACCTACTCCGGTACTGCTGGTGGATGAAAATGTACTCGGATATTACAGCAGTATCTTCAATAAGTACCCGGTGGTGATGATCCCTTCGGGAGAGAGTTTCAAGGTCCTTCAGACTGTTGAAAACTGTTACAGGGAACTGATCAGGCTGGAAGCAGACAGAGATTCACTTCTGGTTGGTGTGGGAGGGGGACTGGCCACTGATGTGGCAGGTTTCGTGGCATCCACGTTTCTGAGACAGGTCAGATTCGGATTAGTAAGTACCACTTTGCTGGGACAGGTTGACGCCAGTATCGGGGGCAAGAACGGAGTGAACCTGGATGGTTATAAAAATATGATTGGAACCATAAGGCAGCCCGGTTTTGTGTGGTGTGACCTTTCTCTTCTCGGAACCCTGCCTTCCAAGGAGTATATTTCAGGGATCTCCGAAGTGATTAAGTATGGTGCCATATTGGATCTGGATTTCCTGGAATACCTTGATGAACATATGGAAGGACTTCTTGGCCTCGAAGCCGGTGTGCTGGCGAAAGTGGTTACCCGGTCGGTTGCCATTAAGGTTGAGGTGGTCCATAAGGATGAAAAGGAATCGGGTTTACGCAGAATTTTGAATTTTGGACATACCTTTGGTCATGCTATTGAACGTGATAAGCAGGTATTACACGGTGAGGCTGTGGCCACCGGGATGGTTATGGCCGCCAGGCTCTCATATACTATGG
>CAZIAU010000539.1:0-2973 GCA_964536755.1 uncultured Bacteroides sp.
TAGAATGAGTTATTCAGTCCCGTCTTGCAAAACTCTAACCTTCAACTGTCTGTATGGCTTTTAATACATTTTCGAGCAGGGCAGGGACTTTTTTGTAGGGATCGCCAGGACCCAGTGTCTCTATGGGGAGATAGCCACGGTAACCGGATTTCTTTATGATCATGAAAAGTTTCACAAAGTCGGTCGGTGTTTCTTTTCCGTCTATCCAGACATTTTCCTTGATCTGCCAGGTCACGGCACGCCCAATATTCTGCTCAACCTCTGCATAGGGGTCCTTCATGCGATAACTCCCGATGTCCAGGTTCAATCCAAACCAGGGGGAATCCACCATTTCAAATAACCTGTCCACATCATCGGCAGTTTTTAAAAAACCGTTATGGTTCTGCAAACCGACCATCACTCCGTATTTCTTTCCAGACTCACAGCACTCCTTAAAATCTCCGGCCATCCATTCAAAGACCTGGTCGCGCGAATAACCTTCATGCGGGTTATTACCTGCGAAAACACGGAGATAGGGAATTCCCAGTTTGGCTGTGGCCGCGATCCATGCCCTGATCATTTCCCTGTCAGCTGAACGGCTCGCCTCATCTGGATTTGCGAAGTCATTTCTCACCCCGGTCCCGCTGATATCCAGTCCCAGGAGAAAAGCTTTCTTTTTGAACTCATTAATATAACTATCGTCGGGGACCTCCGGGTAGCCCGGGAAATAGTAACCGGTCGGGTCGATGGCGTCAAAGTTATATTCAGCACAAAAATCGAGAATTTCCATCGGGTCAGTCTTTCCTTCCCTTAAAAGAGTATTGAATGAATAGAGGTTCAGACTGATCTTAAATTTATGGCCATATTTTTTAGATACTGAATAACCTCCTGAAAGCGAAGGTGAAATGCCATAAGCAACAGATGGGACAGATGCGATCACTGGTAAAGCTGCAATGGATTTCATAAAATTTCGGCGGGAGTTGTAGTGTTGCATAGTATTTCAGTTTTAAGTTATTAATCAGTGTTTAAGTTTTACATGGCGTTCGAAGGCCGGCAAGAGTAAAAGTAGTGAATTCCGGATTCAATATAAATCTGCCTGCTGAGATAAGTGTTATGGATTTTTAAGCAGAGATATTGAAGAGATTAATTTGAGTAATCTTCAGGTTATGTTATCTTGTTGAAGTAATAAGGATAAAATTCACTGTTATGGAGAACGGCATGATAAAATGGGGAATGATCGGCTGCGGGGATGTGACCGAAAAAAAAAGCGCCCCTTCCTTCAATAAAATAGAACAGTCAACCCTGCTTGCTGTTTTCAGCCGCAACAGGGAGAAGGCAGATTCCTATGCCAGTCGCCACCATGTTCCGAAAGTCTATGATACGGCCGGAGAACTCCTGGACGATGAGGAGATCAATGCCGTGTACATAGCCACTCCGCCCTCATCCCACGCTCACTATGCGATCATGGCCATGCGTGCTGGTAAAAATGTATATGTGGAAAAACCAATGGCCGCCACCTATGAAGATTGCCTTAAGATTAATGAAGTTTCTGCTGAAACGGGGATCCCGGTTTTTGTTGCCTATTACAGGCGCAGCATGGAATACTTCCGGAAAGTCAGGGAAATTATTGAGTCCGGAATCATCGGGAAACCGTTTTTGTGCAAATCAAGCCTGTTCATACCTCCCCGGGAAGAGGACATGGTGAGCGAAGATCTGCCATGGCGGGTAATTCCGGAAATAAGCGGAGGAGGTTATTTCCATGATATGGGGTGCCATGAGCTTGATATTCTTATGTTTCTTTTCGGGGAGCCGGAATCGGTTGCAGGTTATGCAGCAAATTTCGGTGGTCTGTATACCCCCGAGGACACTGTTGTTGCTTCCATCAAATTTAAAAGCGGTCTCATATACAATGGCTCCTGGTGCTTTGTGAGTCCTGAAAATTCGGCCATTGACAGGATTGAGGTCATGGGTGATTCGGGCAGCCTTATCTTTTCATGTTTCGAGTTTACACCCATTGGGGTAACAGACCGGGATGGAAAAAGAGAATATCCGGTTGATCCGCCGGAACATGTACAATATCCCATGATCAGTGCAATTGTTGAAGAATTGCAGGGAAAGGGCTCCAGTCCCTCAAAGGGATCTAGTGGCGCCAGGGTTAACTGGCTGATGGAAAAAATTCTGGGCAGGATTTAGGATACTTCCCTATGTCCATTAATAAACGGTCGGTTCAATTATTAACCACGTTAACCGGATTCCCGGAAAGAAATGCAGAGAGGTTGTTTATTGCTATATCCATTAACCTGATTCTCGCTTCTTTAGGAGCCCAGGCAATATGTGGGGTTATGATACAATTTCTGGCTCCCAGCAATGGATTATAAGCAGATATGGGTTCTTTTGAGACAACATCCACAGCTGCTCCCGCCACTTTCCCGCTGTTCAGGGCATCACACAGATCCTGTTCAACCACCAGCGGTCCCCGGGCCGTATTGATGATCATCACTCCATCCTTCATTGCATCAATGGTCTCTTTATTTATTACGCCTGTATTGCTTTCGGTCAGCGGGCAGTGAAGAGTGATTATATCTGAATCTGCCAGCAACTCATCCAGCGTGACATATTTACAGGCATCGCCTGCCAGTCCGGGGTCCTCATAAGTATCGTGTGCCAGGATGTTTAACCCGAAGGACTTTGCAATCCTGGCCGTTGCCTGGCCAATCCGGCCAAATCCTATGAATCCCATGGTCTTCCCTGCCAGCTCGATCAGCGGATAATTCCAGAAGCAGAAATCAGGATTACTGGTCCATTCACCCTTTTTCACAGCATCACTATGGGCTCCCACCTGGTGACACATTTCGAGAAGCAGGGCAAATGTATGCTGGGCCACAGCAGTGGTCCCATAGGTCGGACTATTTGTCACTTTAATACCTGCCTCTCTGGCTGCAACGGTATCAACAACATTGTAGCCGGTTGCCAGCACACCAATATATCTTCCAG
>CAZIAU010000540.1:0-2970 GCA_964536755.1 uncultured Bacteroides sp.
GGGGCACGTAGAGTCTCAAGTATCAAGCATTGGCGATCCTTCAGGTTACGGGGATCCAGGCCAAGGAATGAGTATTGACTGAAAAATAGAGGGCCACCCAACTCATCACCGAGGGGTAACCTGATGCCATAATATTTTCTTCCATTTATGATCTCTCCATTTCGTGCATAGCCCTCATGATACGCAGAAGTGTCGACAGGATGGGTGGGGGATGAGGCAGCAAGCACATAGGTGATCAGGGTTTCGTTATGCCCCCTGATTCCCGTATTCATCTCCCATTCAAATTCTGGGGACCAGTGCCGGTATAACAGATTCTCACCACCCCTGGTGAACCAGTCCCATTCCACATCCTGCCATAGAGAATTAATTCGGGCTATTAACTCTTTCTCCCCGGCTGCGTTAAAAATCAGGTACTGCCTGACAGAAATCAGACCCTGTACCAGGAGCGCTGTTTCCACCAGGTCTGCTCCATTGTCCTTAGGACCGAAAGGGATCACTTTGCCTGAGGTTCCGTTCAGCCAGTGCGGCCATGCCCCGTGGTACCGGTCACAGGTTTCCAGAAATCCAATCATCTTCCGGAGGTGTTCCAGACCTTCAACCCTGGTAATGTATCCCCTTTCCATTCCGACTATAATGGACATCAGTCCAAACCCGGAGCCTCCCGTGGTAACAGTATCTCCCGAACTGTTTCTTTCCCGGGCCATCCCCGAAACAGGATGTGCAAAATCGTAGAAGTATTTAAATGTCTGATGCTGAACCTTTTTCAATAATACTTCATCGGTTAGCTGGAGTTCAACGGAGGGAGTACACCCGATACCAATCCCGATTAATGCCAACACATACATTGCTGTTACTACCCTGGGTCTTTTCATTGTTCCATAAAAATAGTCAATGGAGGGAAATAACTTCAATAACGATGATACAAATGCTGCCTGAAGTCACAGTTAAGAATTGACATAAAGAATCCCCCATGTTATCTGAACGCTATCATGGGGGTTCAATTCTTCTGTATCGAAAAAAAGGAATTTACTTGCTGCCTTTTTCCTCCTTCTTCTCCTCCTTCTTCTCCTCCTTCTTTTTCATCTCGGCCACCTTTTCCACCAGGTCGGGCACTTTTTCGATCAGCGAAGAGAGCGGGGTCTTCTTGTCAGAAGGGATGAAGTATATCTCATCTCCCCTGGTGGTCAGGAATCCCACGGGGGATACACCGATAGCGGCACCTGCGCCAACACCGCTTCCCTTGTTCTTGTTCTTGGAATCGTCTCCTTCACCTGCCCCACTGCCAAATCCGGTTCCTACTTTGATGACCGGCCTGCAGGTGAACTCACCCAGGGTGAATTCTTCTCCCAGGACGGTGTCGGTACTGGCCAGTGTTTTTACATGGTCAGATACCTTGTCGAGTAAACTTTCAATGTTGCTATCCATAACGTTATAATTTAATGGTGAATAAATGATTTATATCTGGTAAGGATCATTATCCGAAGCATTGCTCCCAGGGTGACCCGAAGATCAAGGACCAGGGAATAATGGCCTTCGAAATTGATCTGCAAGCGTATGTTCTCCCCGTTGATCCTGGAAAAAACCGGTACCAGAAAAGCATTCATGGTAAAATCGTCCGTGTCTATGTCTGCTTCAAGCTTTCTGATCCGGAAGGCTCTCATCGCACCGGTCATCATCTTTATATTCCCGGAACGCCGGTTTTTTTTCTTCTTGCTTCCGGACTTTGCTTTTTGCCTTCTTTTTCTTTTCTGAAAGGGATTGAATTTGAAAGGAATGAAAAATATCCAGCCCCTGATATGGAACAGGTCCTCTTCCGGGACCACGACAGCCCTGAAAATGCCGGGCAGGGTCAAAAGATAACGGTTCCTGCCTGTATCGGTATAGATGATCACCGGCACAAACAGCAGCCACAACAGAAAAACCAGAAAAAGCGATATGAGAATGTACCAGATCATAAAGCAAATCTAAAGTGAAAACCATAATCAATCCAGCGTAAATCGGTGATCCTGCCTGTTATATCGGTAAGTGGTATTTAACCTGTGACCAGTTGATTTGTTATACAGGTAAACATCTGCAGAAATATGTCTAAAAATCCACTAAACCTGGCAATTCGTTTCCTGCTGGAACTTTCAGCCATCGGAGCCTTTGGAATCTGGGGACATTCTCTTTCGGAAGGAGGAGCCCGCTTCCTTCCGGCCTTTCTTTTCCCTCTGCTTTTTGCGCTCCTGTGGGGCGTTTTCGCGGTCAGGAACGATCCCAGCCGCTCAGGCAAGACAGTAGTACCAACCCCTGGCCCGGCCCGGCTTCTTTTGGAACTGGCCCTCTTCACCACAGCTGCCTGGATGCTTTTTAACCTGGGACATTACCTGCCCGCATGGATCTTCAGCGGATTGGTACTGGTTCACTACATATGCTCTTATGACCGCATGGCCTGGTTAATGAAGCAGAGATAGAATTTCAATTGGAGTTGCCCCGTTTTTGAGATTCATGTGAAAAAATAGGTATCAATAATATTCCTTCTGGATACCTTTTTTTCGGACTTCCCGCGGGTCACATACTTGTTGCTTTTTCGCAAAGTTGTGACCTTTAAGTAATGATTTCACCCAAAGAAATCCTGAACATCATACCCGTCTGGAACAAAACGAACTCAATGAGGAATTTACGGCTAACTTCAAAGAATTCCAATCGTTGCAAACACCATAAAAATTTTACTAATTTTGCAGTCGCAAAGCAATAGATCCGGTCGGTTTGCCGAACGAAGAGAGGCAATCCGCAGCGGTTTGACATAGTTGCAATATATAATGGTCGGTTTGCCGAGTGGCTAGGCGCTGGTCTGCAAAACCAGTTACAGCGGTTCGAACCGAGCTCCTGAAAGGAGTGAGCTCGCCGAACGAAGAGAGGCAATCCGCAGCGGATTTGACATAGTTGCAATATATAATGGTCGGTTTGCCGAGTGGCTAGGCGCTGGTC
>CAZIAU010000541.1:0-881 GCA_964536755.1 uncultured Bacteroides sp.
CAAGACATTTTTAAGAGTGGGGGGAAATAAAGAGATAACTTCAGATTTCCGGGTAATCTGTGCCACGAACAGGGACCTGAAGGATATGGTGAAGAACGGCACTTTCAGGGAGGACCTTTTTTACAGGCTCAATGTGGTGAATATCAGAATTCCCCCATTGCGTGAGAGACGCCAGGATATACCTCTTCTGGTGGATCATTTTATCAGGAAATACTGTATGTCCATGAGCAGGGACCTGATCTCCATCGAACCAGCCGCTATGAAACACCTGGAAGCCTTTGACTATCCGGGGAATGTACGTGAACTGGAGAATATGGTGGAACGTGCAATTGTAGTGGGCAACGGAAAGGTGATAAGGCTTAAGGACCTTCCCATGGGAAGAGAGATGATCAGTAGCTCCATTGAGAGCCTGGAAGAACTGGAAAAGAAACATATTGCCAAGATCCTTGAGAAATATAAATGGAATATTTCCCGGTCTGCAAAGGCTTTGAACGTGGATCGTGCCACGCTCTACAACAAGATCAGGAGATTCGAACTTAAACAGGACTAACCGGATTGTCTGGCCAGCATATCATACTGGTTTCCTGCGGGCTTTTCGAGAAAAAACTGACAAGCAGGGTCGCCGAGGATGTGTCCAGGGAGTTCCAGTATCCAGTGGAACTGAGAGACTGCAGTCTGGATATCAGTAAATTTTACAATCCGGGCCGGCGTCAGTATGACGCCAACACACTGCTGACTATGATATCCCAGAGAGCTCCCGCAGATGCATTAAAGGTAATTGGCATATTGCGCGTTGATCTCTACATTCCGATCCTGACATACATATTCGGTCAGGCAAAACTAAATGGGAAAACTGGTGTGGCCTCTCTTTACCGTCTCAG
>CAZIAU010000541.1:891-2970 GCA_964536755.1 uncultured Bacteroides sp.
ACGAACACTATGGCCTGGTCCCCGATTATGAATTGCTTATCGACCGGTTCAGTAAGGTGATTATCCATGAACTGGGACACACTTTTGGCTTGATTCACTGCAGCAATCCGGTCTGTGTAATGCGTTCAAGCACCTATGTGGAGGACCTGGACCAGAAGGGAAAGCCGTTCTGTTTCAGATGTCGTGCAGAGTTGAACCGCATCCTGGGAATGTTGTTGTATGAGTGAGAAAAAAATTAGGTGCCCTGTAACATCATTCACTTATATGCAGAATCATTAAAATATCATTAAATTTGTTTTCTTCCTAGATAAGAATTATTCTTATATGGGTTTAATTATTGCATCATGACCGTTGAAGAGGTAAGAAACAGATTATCGGAAAAGGGATTAAAAGTCACACCCCAGAGAATTAATATTTTACAAGCAGTATATGAACTGAATAATCATCCAACGGCAGAGAATGTGCTGGACTTTGTCCGGGAAAGTAATCCGAATATAGCTAAAGGAACTATTTATAATGTTTTGGAAACATTGGTCCGGAATAAATTAATACAGAAGGTCAAAACAGATAAAGACATTCTGAGATATGACGGTATAATTGAAAATCACCACCATCTGTATTGCACAGAATGTGATTTTATAGAAGACTATGTAAATAAGGAACTGGATGATCTGTTAAAAGAATACTTTAAAAAAAATAAACTGAAAGGATTCGAAATAGAGAATATCGTTCTTCAGATAAGAGGGACATCTGATAAATGCTGAATTTTAACTAATTAAAAATTATTATGATGGAAGAAAACATAGTACCGGAAATTACAAGCATGCCCCGGATTGGTGATGCCGCTCCCGAATTTAAAGCAGTAACCACACAGGGGATTATAAATTTCCCTTCTGATTATAGTGGCAGCTGGGTAATTTTATTCAGCCACCCTGCTGATTTTACGCCTGTCTGTACTTCCGAGTTCATGACATTTGCCACCATGGAAGAAAAGTTTGCAGAGGCAAATTGCAAACTTGTGGGGCTCTCGATCGACGGGTTGTACAGTCACATAGCCTGGCTGCGGACCATCAAGGAAAAGATCGAGTTCAAAGGAATGAAGGACGTGGAAGTGAATTTCCCGTTAATAGAAGACATCAAAATGGAAGTTGCAAAAAAATACGGGATGATTCAGCCAAATGAAGATTCAACAAAAGCGGTCCGGGCAGTATTCTTCATTGACCCCAAAGGAATTATCAGAACGATCGTTTATTATCCGTTGAGCGTGGGCAGAAATTTTGATGAGTTATACAGGGTAGTTATTGCATTAAAAACTGCAGATGAGTTTGATATTGCAACACCTGCCGACTGGAGGCCCGGTGACGATGTAATTATTTCACCCGCGGGTTCATGTGGCAAAGCAAAGAACAGGATGGAAGACAGTGAGCTGGACTGTAAAGACTGGTTCTTCTGTACAAAGAAACTGGATAAAGAGACAGTCTTAAGTAAAGTACTGAAGAAGAAATAGGTAAGCTGCTTTGATTTTGCAGTCAGCTCAGGCGTATTCTGGATATCCCACAGATTGTGCAAAGAGCACCTTTTGCTGCGGTCTCAGTCAAATTCAGTCATGCCGCAAGGACTATACAGACTTCCTGAGGATGTTGATCAATCCCCCAGCCAGTAAAACATTCCGTTGTCTGGCGGTGAGCTCCACGTATACTCCGAAGGTCATTTCCCTGGAGAGATTGACCACCTTCACCGGCCGGTTTTCCCTGATGGAATCCGTAACCTGTTCGAAAGAGAGCAAATCCCCTTTCTCCAACCGATTATAATCTGCCGGATTCTCAAAAAGAAAGGGAATAATGCCATAGTTCACCAAGTTCTGAAAACCGATACGTGCATAGCTCTTGGCAATCACTGCCTGCTGCCCAAGATAACGGGGAGCCATGGCAGCATGTTCCCGGGAGGATCCCTGCGCGTAATTATCCCCTGCCACTACCAGGTGCCCCCCGTATTCTTCCCGGGTAAGAAAGGTCGATTCATAGTATCCCGCGTCAATAGGGGCATAACAATATCGGCTGATTGCCTCAATGTTGCTCC
>CAZIAU010000542.1:0-2946 GCA_964536755.1 uncultured Bacteroides sp.
TTTGTTGAGATTGAACCGCATCAATCAATATCGGAATCAGTTCAATATAGGAAATTGCTTTTAGTCCATCAGGTCTATCAGAAACAATATCCGGAATTATTTCTTCAACCTCCTGGGCAATTAAGCCAAATTCAACTTTTTCATTTGGTACATCTGAACCAAAGGCGCCGGTTTTGAAATTATATTTAACCGGATGAAGTTGCGTAAGCAGACTGATAGAATTAGGGATAGCTTCAATATTTTCCTTTAGTGAAATATCGGATATTGTATGAAGACCATTATGCCACACATCTCCATCACCATCAACCCAGAAATTGTCAGAACCACTCAGATCGACAGCATAGCATCGAGTTTCATAATTGGGTGCGTGAGTAACAAATGATTTGAATTCGTAGGCTGGCCCTGTGGGAGTAAATTCAATATCACCGCTGTCACGATGTATGGTTAAGATATTATTATCAGAAGACTTCAAGGAGTTTTCTGAATGATGAACTCCCAGGTGGAGTTCCTGATCATCATCATCATACAATAGGTAAGCTCCCTGATAAGTACCCCCGTCATTATTAAATCTAAGATAGATTGTTTCTTCCTCTTCGCATTCAATCTTAACCACTGGTTCGTTCTCTACTATGTGTAGAATGGTTGATGGAGATGTTGTTCCAATACCAAAATCCCCTTGCGCGTCATACTTGACCTGAGAGAATAATGCTGTTGATGCTAATGTCAATAATAACAAGTAAATCACTGATAGTCTTTTCATTGTTAAATAGTTTTGGGTTTACACTTGTGGGCATTTAATCCCCACTGATTATTAATTGATTAGAGTTTCACACTTATTATAAAGGCACATGTTTTCAACATTTAAGTGAACTGCGAAACTTTACTTCTTTATAGTTTCACTTTTCTGACCTCTATCGAATAATTACGGTTCTTTATGATCACACCCGAAAAAATCAAGACAAGTGATCATAAAAAGAGGGTCGGGCGAATTTCCATGCATGTCATTCAGAATGATAAATTAATGCATAGGTAAATAGGAGTCAATCCTAATAAATTAGGATTTTTATATATGGCGCAAAAATGCAAGTTGCCTCTTATATCGAATGTTTATTTCTCATTGTTATTTACCGATTACGGGCATCTAAATAACCCACTTCCCAAGCAATATTGAACATTTCTGCTGTGTTTTTTGCACCTAATTTTCCTTTAAGATGTTCACGATGTGATATTACAGTAGTTATGCTGAGACATAATTTCATTGCTATCAGTTTTGCTGAATATCCTTTCGCTAGTAATTTCAATATTTCATTTTCTCGGTCCGATAACGGGTATTCTTTTAATTGGTCGTGGGGTGCCATTTTAACATCTTTTACAATAGAAATTCCATTAATATAATCAACCGTTTAATCAGGATTGCCACCAATTTGTTACCCTAATTTCACATGTTATAAAACATGTTTTCTCGAAAAATAAGTTCAGGATTATATCCTGAGACCTGTAAAATTTATGTATAAAAATATGCTATAATATTTGGCCGGAATCAAGGGAAAAGAGGTGTTACCAAATAGGCCCAGTTCATCGCTAAAGGAATCTGGACAGTTAGGAATTAAGGCGATCAAGCCTTCGGCTGTATATTCCGGGCAAGTTGCTCCGGAATATACATCGGGCACATGAATTGCATGATCTTGCCCAAAGACGGACATCGATTCTTGCTGAAAGCGGACAGATGTGGAAAAGATCAGAGATGTACTACGATTAAACCTGGAATTGAAGTTCAGCATCAGTAAGACTGTCGAGGCAGTAGGGATAAACTAAACCAGTTCGGGTGAACACATCGCTGAGTCTGAGCGTTCAGGGTTCACATACCGGGATGTCTTACAGATGGAAAACAAGGATATTATAGAGATATTTGAAAAAGGTAACAGGGCCTCTAACCCAATTTACGAGGCCCTTACCGGTATTCCTTTTCACTCTAAATGGACCGACTTCTCCCCGGCCTTAATGGCCACGGGGAGGACGTTCTCCCTTGGAGGCATTGGGCAGGTGGCAAAGGGAGTGAATTCACAGGGAGGGTTATATGCCCTGTTGAAATCGAGGATGATCCTGCCTGTCGAATCAGGTGAAGAATAGAGGAACCTTCCCGCATCGTAAGTCTCCTCACCGGTGGTTTATTTGCAAATACATGGAAAAATCTTTTCCCCGACAATTCTGTTGCTCATAATCCAGGTTTCAAGGCAACGGTAAGCGCGAACAGGCCGTAAAATGGAAACGAATTGTTGATGGGGAAGTTGACAATACTGATAATTGCAAATAATTAACACTTGTTCTATTTTTGTATTCACATGCATCATTTAATTTTACATAACGAAGACGATATCAGACAACTTTGCATTAAGTATAATGTTAAGAGTTTGTTTGCCTTTGGATCAGTCACCACAGAAGAGTTCACAGATGAAAGTGATATTGATCTTTTGGTCTCCTTTATGCCAATGTCTCCTGAAGATTGTGCTGATGCCTACCTTGATTTAGCAGATGGTATCGAATCATTATTAAAAAGATCAGTTGATCTGGTGACTGAAAGAAGTCTGAGAAATCCATACTTCATAGACTCGATAAATAAAACCAAATCTAAGATCTATGAAGCCTGAAATCTTAAAATACTTCCACGATATTTTAAGCTCAATTGATTCAATTGATTCATTCCTCGGAGAACAGCGTGATTTTAATAAGTATATGGAGGATAAAATGCTTCGTCGAGCTGTGGAACGAGAAATTGAGATTATTGGGGAAGCCATGAATCGAATCTTGAATATCGATCCGCAAATTGAAATCTCAAGCTCTCGCCAGATTATTGGTATGAGAAACAGAGTTATTCATGGATACGATGACGTTGACGATGAAATAGTATGGGGAACTATTCAACGACATCTTCCAATTCTTAAAAGT
>CAZIAU010000543.1:0-2946 GCA_964536755.1 uncultured Bacteroides sp.
GTGTTGGACTTGCTCCTGTAGCTGCAACTTTGGATAATATTTACAATGAACGACGGTTGGAACTGGCTACCGAAGGCCATCGCTGGTATGACTTGGTGCGTACTGGAAAAGCCGCCACTGTTTTGGCATCAAAAGGATTTACTGCCGATAAAAACGAGATACTTCCAATTCCTATCGAAGAATTAAATAATACTATGTTGGTGCAGAACCCGAACTATTAATGAAACTGATTATCTATTTTGGTTAAATTGTAAATTTTCAGCCTAATTTGGACAGATTGGTTTAAAAGATAAGAGATAGAATTGGCTTCGCCGAGCTGAAGGTTCTTAAATTTCTAACCAATAAAGTTCAAAAAATGACTAAAAAAACAGACTGCAGAATCAAAAGTTAAAGAGATCTGCAGACTTTGCACTCCATCAATCCTTTTTCAGAATCGAGGAGTTTCATGACTTTTTTCGTCATTACGTTCACATTTAAAGAATTTATAATTCTTCACTGTACAAGACTACACTAAACTTCACAGCACATTACAATACTTTGTTATTATAAAGATACAAGCGATAATGCTTATTGTCAACCCTTCATCACCAAGTGATGGATTGGATGTAGGTTCAACTCCCCTCAGTCATGAATCCTCGTGGTCTGCTTGGATGAGGGTTCGACTACCCGTAATAATACCTAACTGAAAGCAATCATAGGTTTCAAACCTTAACCCTTGGTTCAGGAAACGGGTAAGATGGGGAATATGTGGGGAAAATACCTCAAGAAAAAATCGCAACATACATATATAATGCATGTTACGATTTAATGTTGTCGGGGTAGCGGGATTTGAACCCACGACCTCGTCGTCCCGAACGACGCGCGCTACCGGGCTGCGCTATACCCCGAGGTGATCCTTGACGGATCCGGTGGGCAAAAATACCAATTCTTTATGAACTTTTAAAGTAGAGTTCGCATTCACCCAGCAACTTTTCAGCATCTACCGGGACCACGCCCGCTTTTTCGCATACCTGGCCACCCGCCAGGTTGGAAATGGCTGCAGTGGCCGATGTATCAAGACCGGCTGTAACGCACAGTGCTGCCACACAAATAACTGTATCCCCTGCACCCGAAACATCAGCGATTTCCCGTTTAACGGCAGGGATATGATAATATGTTCCTCCACGGGAGGCAAGGATCCCCTGTTCACTTAATGTAACAAGCAGTGTATCGATCTCCTGTTTCTTCTGGTAACTTATCAGAGCCTCAGAGATTTTTTCTATCTCATGCTTTTGCACATCCAGATCCAGACCCCTCACCAGCTCCTTATAATTGGGTTTAAAGAGCCGGATCCTTTTATAAAGATTAAAGCTTCTGAATTTCGGATCGACCAGCACAGGAACATCAGCATGATCTGCCGAGTTGATAACCTCCGATATTACCCCTGGGGTCAACACCCCTTTATCATAATCCTGAAATATAATTGCATCGATCCCTCCGCTCTCAAGGAGGTTATTGATCAACTCGAGAAAATGTTCCTGAACCTTTCTTGAAAGAAATATATCGGTTTCTTCATCCACTCTCAACAGGTGCTGGTTCCCGCTGATAACCCTGGTTTTCTGAGTTGTGATACGGCTGTTATCCACAACGAGCCCTATATCCGAAAGATTTTGTTCCTCGATCAGATCCAGGAATAGCTTGCCCGGAATATCATCACCGATGACCGAACATAATATAGGTACCGCTCCCATAGCTTTTACATTCAACGCCACATTGGCGGCTCCACCCAGCCGGTTCTCCTCAATCACACCCGAAACAATGGGGACAGGTGCCTCGGGAGAGACACGACCCACTTTTCCCCACAGATAGGTATCGATCATTACATCACCAATGATAAGTATCTTCTGGTTGGCGAACTTTTCAAAAAGTAACCGGAAATCGGTGGATTCAAACATCAGCTCTGGATAAAGTAGGGCAAACTTATCGTTTTTTATGAAAACAAAACAAAGGCTTAATAAAAAACAGTATGGTAGTGACCTGTTATGACGTTCATTTTTATAATTCTTGCGCTCAATAAGGGTCCACATCAATGGAGATCCGGATTGACCTGTACACCTCATTACCTGAAATATCCTCCAGCACCTCTTTCAACAGTTCCTTTGCTTTTTCGAAGGAGGCTTCCCGTTCAATTTTAAGGATGATCTGTTTGATAAAGCTGTTCTGGATTTTCCTGACCGGCGGGTACTGGGGACCTAAGACCCGGGTAGAGAATATGCTTTTCATATGTTTTGCTGCCATGTCCGTTGCACCGTCCAGGATAGAGGGTATCCTGTGCCTGAATGAAATCCTGATCATTCTCCTGAAAGGAGGATAACCGAACAGTTCTCTTTCCGTCATCTGGTCGTCATAGAGTCCTTCGAAATTCCTTTTCACTATAAACTGAATGACAGGGTGATCAGGATCCATTGTCTGTATGATTACTTTTCCACGCTTTTCCCTCCTCCCCGCCCTTCCGCCAACCTGGGAAATCAACTGGTAACTTCGTTCAAATGCCCTGAAATCAGGAAAATGCAGCATACTGTCCGCATCCAGTATTCCCACCAGGTTCACGTTTTCAAAATCCAGTCCCTTGGAAAGCATCTGGGTACCGATAAGCAGATCCAGCTTCCCGTTCTCAAAACTCCTGATCACTTTCTCATATCCCTTTACGGAGCGTGCGGTATCGGTATCAAGCCTCCCCACACGAATTCCTTCAAATACAAGGGCAACCTCATCTTCAATTTTTTCGGTCCCGAAGCCCTTCATAGTCATATTTGTCCCGCCACAGGAATGGCAGCTTTTTGGCATGGGTTCCCTGTGACCACAATAGTGGCACTCCAGCTTCCCGCTGGTCCGGTGATAGGTCAGGCTTACATCACACCTCCTGCACTTTGGGATATCACCGCATTCTCTGCACATTATATAATG
>CAZIAU010000544.1:0-2939 GCA_964536755.1 uncultured Bacteroides sp.
TGTATCAATAGGGTTGCTTACCCTTTCGGGAACATTTGTGGAGATGGCCCGCTTCGGTAACTGGGCCTGCGCCTATTACCTCTATTTCTTCCACCTGGTAGCGGTATGGTTTGTCATTATGTACCTGCCTTTTACGAAACTGGGTCACGTTTTCTACAGGACGACAGCATTGCTTTATGCCCGATCCATCGGAAGGAAATAGATTTCACCCGGACAACAACCCTGTCTGTAAAACAAAATCGTTAAAGCAGTGTTATTCTAAGAATAGCTTCAGTGGATGAGTAAGAGATTATGCGGCGATCCGGAAAATCTTAAGATAATTATCAGGGAACGGGAATTGAGATATATCTGTACCAGGTGCAGGATGAGATCTCCTAAAGAAAAATGGTGTTGCAAACCAAAGAAATTAAAGCGATGATAATGGCGGCAGGTCTCGGGACAAGACTGCGGCCGCTCACAGATCATAAACCAAAGGCACTTGTGGAGTGGAACGGGATTACACTGCTTGAGAGTGTTATTGTGAAATTGAAGGAGTTCGGGATAAGGGAGATTATTATAAACGTACACCACTATTCTGAAATGATCGTGGATTTTGTGAAAAAGAAGCGGGACTTCGGTATCAGGATAGAGTTTTCCAGTGAGAAGGATGAGCTGCTGGATACCGGGGGCGGGATCGCAAAGGCCTCCTGGTTCTTCGGGAAAGAACCATTCCTGGTATATAGCGTAGATATTCAGAGCAGTATTGACCTTCGGAAACTATTAGAGACTCATCAAAAGAGTGCAGCCATTGCCACACTTGCTGTAAAGGAGAGAGCCACATCGCGAAGCCTGCTGATGGACCGGAATGGAATGCTGAAAGGATGGCGGGATAACCGGACGGGGAAAACCATTCTTGTTGATCGCAATGACAAAGATCTGGTGCCCATTGCCTACAGTGCAATTCAAATAATGGATCCGGATATATTCGGATTCTTTCCGGATGCCAAGATCTTTCCTCTGATACCGTTCTACCTGGAGTTGGCTAAAACCGAAAAGATCTCTCTTTACCGGCATGACCGTGATTCCTGGATGGATATGGGTAAACTTGAGTCTTTTTCTTAAACGCAAAGTGATTATAATATGGAGTTGACGGAGCAATGGAAAGCGCAGATACGTGAGTGGAATGACGAGCTGAAGAAAAGTTCCGCGCCGGAGGTTATAGGTTATTTCCTGAATTATTTCGGGGACCGGATCGTTCTTTCAACCAGTCTGGGGCTTGAGGATCAGGTCACCACTGAAATGGTCATGAGGCAGAGAAAGGAAACCGCTATATTTACACTGGACACCGGCCGCCTTTTTCCGGAAACTTATGATTTGATAGCCAGGACAAACAGGCATTTTGGCATCCGTATTAAGACCTATTTTCCGGAGTCCCGTGCAGTGGAGGATATGGTTGCCGCTCACGGCATTAATCTCTTCTATGACAGCGTGGAAAAACGTAAGATGTGTTGTGGGGTAAGGAAAGTTGCGCAACTGCCCAGGGCTTTCAAAGGTATGGATGCATGGATCTGTGGATTACGGAAGGACCAGTCAGTTTCAAGGTTTTTTAATACCCTGGTGGAGTGGGATGAGCATAACCGGTTGATAAAGATAAATCCACTTATCAACTGGACCGAGAAGGATGTATGGGAATATATAAGGGCGAATAATATTCCATATAACCTACTGCATGACAAGGGATTCCCAAGTATAGGTTGTGAACCGTGCACCCGTGCAATTGAACCGGGTGAGGATGTGAGGGCCGGTCGCTGGTGGTGGGAAAATGAACTTCATAAAGAGTGTGGGCTGCACAAACGATAGGTCCTACCTGTGGATCACACCCGAACCGATTAACTCGTTTCCATCATACCAGGCGGCAAACTGACCGGCGGCAATTCCTCTTTGCGGATCTTTAAAAAGGATATACATTCCACTATCTCTCATATGAAGTTCAGCTTTCTGCAAAGGCTGGCGGTACCGGATCCTTACCAGGAAATCTGCCGTTTGCCCTGCCTCCATCCTGAGATCTTCCCTGAGCCAGTGTATTTCACTGGGCACTATTTTCAATCCGCGCCGGTACAACCCGGGGTGGGACTGACCCTGTCCAACATAAATACGGTTATTTACCACATCGGTAGCCAGGACAAAAAGTGGTTCCTCCTTACCACCCACATTAAGGCCCTTTCGTTGTCCCACGGTAAAAAAATGGGCACCCTGGTGCTTACCTGCCCAGGTTCCGTCCTCCTTTTCATAACTCCAGGGGCGGCATATTGATTCCAGGTCATCCGGGTCGGTTTTTTCCCAGGTATACTGCTTCAGGTTACACGGGATCTCAAAAATATTTCCCTCTCTCACTTTAAGTTGTTGCTGAAGGAAAACAGGCAGGTGCACCTTGCCCACAAAACATATGCCCTGGGAGTCCTTCTTTTCTGCCGAAGCAAGCCCGATCTGTTTCGCGATCTTCCTTACTTCTGGTTTCGTTAGTTGACCAATCGGGAAGAGTGCCCTGGACAGTTGCTCCTGCGAGAGCTGGCACAGGAAATAGCTCTGCTCCTTGTTTGGATCGTCACCTGCAAGCAGATGGTAGACCGGCAATCCGTTAATTTCGCTTGTTTCCTTTTTACAGTAGTGCCCTGTAGCAACGAAATCCGGTCCATATACTTCGGCAGCCTTAAGGAAGGCATCAAATTTAATTTCCCGGTTACACAATACATCGGGATTCGGTGTCCTTCCCTTCTTATACTCCGAAAACATATAGTCAATGACCCGTTCCCTGTATTGTTCGCTCAGGTCAACTACATGGAAGGGTATATCCAGATTCCTGGCAACCAGTTCGGCGAATACCACATCCTCATCCCAAGGGCAATCTGCAACGATCACCCCCGTTTTATCGTGCCAGTTGATCATGAACAAACCAATTA
>CAZIAU010000545.1:0-2939 GCA_964536755.1 uncultured Bacteroides sp.
TTTCAGATAGCGGAAAAAGGTTTAAAAAAGATGAACGGAATCATCCTTGGTCGTCGGATATCCAAGTCACAACAGGTCTCAAACTGGGATACAGATATGCTTTCGGAACCACAGCTACGGTATGCGGCCACCGATGCCTGGATTTGTCTGGAGATCTACAATGCACTGAAAGAATCGTTATAACGGAATAATGAATGAACGAACGAGGATAATCCTGAAGTCCGGTAAAGACCAATCAGTCAGGCGATTTCATCCATGGGTCTTTTCGGGGGCCATAAAAAAGATTGACGGTCCTGCAGGAGAAGGCATGCTGGTGGATGTATATGATAATAAGGATGAATATCTGGCTACAGGCCATTACCAGGGGGGTTCCATTGCAGTCAGGATACTGGGTTTCGAACCCCTGGAAACGACCGGACAATTCTGGGAGGAGAGGATAGGGGATGCCTGGCAACTGAGGGTAAAGCTGGGACTTGCAGATAATCAGGAGACAAACGTATTCAGGTGGGTAAATGCCGAAGGCGACGGGCTACCCGGACTTATCATCGACTATTACGGTGGAAACGTTGTTATCCAGATGCATTCTGTCGGAATGTATCATAATCTCGAATTGATCAAATATGCCATACAAAAAATAGCGGGAGTGGAAATCCACACTATATATAATAAGAGTGGTTCGACACTTCCCGACAGACCCGGAGTTAAATTTCGTTCAGGCTTCCTGGTTGGTGATGCACAGTATGGCGATGTGATGGAAAATGGATTCAGGTTCAACGTGAACTGGGTTAATGGCCAGAAAACCGGATTCTTTATCGACCAGAGGGAGAACAGAAAAATTGTCGGGAAATGGTCGGAAGGAAGAAAGGTCCTGAATATGTTCGGCTATACTGGTGGTTTCAGTGTCTATAGCCTGGGAGGCGGGGCCGAACTGGTCCACACCGTTGACAGTTCCGCGAGGGCAATTGACCTTACCAGAAAACATATGGAAATGAATTTTCCCGGAAACACGGATCATGAAGCATTTGCAGTGGATGCTTTCAGATTTATGCAGGATATCAAAGACCGTTATGACCTGATTATCCTCGATCCCCCGGCATTTGCCAAACACCAGAAGTCATTGAATAATGCACTTCAGGGTTATAAAAGGATAAACCAGAGGGCATTTGAGCAAATTGCACCTGGTGGTATCCTGTTTACATTCAGCTGTTCCCAGGCAGTAAGCAGGGAGAATTTCCGAAAGTCGGTATTTGCAGCTGCTGCCAATGCACGGCGGACTGTCCGCATACTTGATCAGCTGTCCCAGCCTCCGGATCATCCTGTAAGTATTTTTCACCCCGAAGGAGAGTATCTTAAAGGGCTTCTCCTTGAGGTGAAGTAACATTTTCGTCCCAGGGTCGTCTATATATAAAGAACGAAAATCTGAATCCATGAAACGAACATGAACTCTTCTAATCTAACTATTACAAATAATCTGAACAGTATAAAAAAATTTCAAACGGATGAAAAAAGCAAGACTTCTTATTCTGATTGCTCTCTCCGTAAATCTTGGCTAGTGCGTATTTGAAAGCTGGGATCAGGGAGTGTCCGGTAACGGAAATGTAATTGAAGAAAACAGGGATATCTCCGGTTTCACAGGAGTGTTGGTAAGTTCGGGGATTGATGTATATCTGAGTGAGGGCAGTGATTTTGAAGTGAAAGTTGAGGCGGATGAGAACCTGATGGAGGCGATTGTGACCGAGTTAAAGGGAGATCTACTGGTTGTCAAAACCTACAGGTATGGAATCAGACATGCCAGATCCAAGAAAGTGTTCGTTACCCTTCCCGAATTGGAGAAACTAAAGATCAGCAGTGCCGGTGATTGTGTTGGTCAGACCCTGTTTAATTGCAAAGACCTTGATCTTGGCATTAGCAGTGCCGGGGATCTGTATGCCTTTGATCTTAAAGCGAAAAAAGTGGTTGTGGATGTTTCCAGCGCCGGTGATGCAAGGGTATTTGCGACGGATGAGATTTCAATGAATGTATCAAGTGCGGGTAACATTTACTATAAGGGAGATGCAGAAGTCATACGATCCAGAACTTCCAGTGCAGGTAATATTGTAAAGAAGAATTGAGGGATGAAGCAGGCCTATCCCAGATAACTCTTGAGGATCTTGCTTCTGGTAGTGTGCTTTAATCTTTTAATGGCTTTCTCTTTTATCTGGCGTACCCGTTCGCGGGTCAGGTTGAATTCCTCACCTATCTCCTCAAGTGTATGGGGATGTTTCCCGTTGAGTCCGAAATAGAGCCTGATGATACTGGCTTCCCTATAGGTGAGTGTGCTAAGGGCCCGTTCAATCTCTTTTCGCAATGAATCATTCAAAAGGCCCCGGTCTGGTGTGGGGGTTTCCGCATTCAGAAGTACATCGTACATATTTCCATCCTCACCATCCTGAAGCGGTGCGTCCATGGATACATGCCTTCCCGAGCTGCGAATAGCATCCTTCACATCTTCGGGAGCCAGTTCAAGAGTCTGTGCAATTTCAAGGATGGTAGGTTCGCGTTCAAATTTCTGTTCCAGTTCAGCAAAAGTCTTGTTGATCTTGTTAATGGAACCGATCTTGTTTAAGGGAAGCCTCACGATACGTGCCTGTTCTGCCAGGGCCTGCAAAATGGATTGCCTGATCCACCAGACGGCATAACTGATAAATTTAAATCCCCTGGTCTCATCAAACCGCTGGGCAGCTTTTATAAGTCCCAGGTTCCCTTCATTTATAAGGTCGGGAAGGCTCAAACCCTGGTTCTGGTATTGCTTGGAAACTGAAACAACAAAACGCAGATTTGCTTTGATCAGTTTCTCCATGGCTTCAGGGTCTCCTTTCCGGATCCTGCGGGCCAGTTCAACCTCCTCTTCAGCCGAAATCAGGTCCACCTTACCAATTTCGTGTAAATATTTGTCAAGG
>CAZIAU010000546.1:0-2937 GCA_964536755.1 uncultured Bacteroides sp.
CGTGTCGTTATCATCAGTGTGACCGAGGGGGAGGATAAACCACAGAAATATCCCACCATGTTCCAGCATGCAGACCTTTGCATCATTAACAAAACAGATCTTTTGCCTTACGTGGATTTTGATGTGGAGAAGGTGAAGAGCTATGCCCGAAGTGTCAACTCCTCATTGGAATTAATGGAACTTTCTGCGAAGACCGGCGAGGGGATGCAAAACTGGATCGACTGGATCCTGGCCAGGACCCCGGCTTAATTATCCAGGAAAGAGGTTTATTTCTTCAGGACTGAGGATCACCAGCTAAAATCAATCCCGAGGTCGGCCGGGTCCACATCCCATTTTTCAAACAACCATTTGATGACCCTGGCATCATACTGACTTCCCCTGTCGAGCTGACCATAGTTCTTAAGGATCCGGACACACGCTTCAACAAGCCGGTTATCATCTGCATTAACCTGATCAATGCTGTTAAGGGCATGTACCCTGGCCATCAACCGGTCAGATTGCAATACCCTGATGTACGCTTCCACGGCTTTCTCCTTTTCCCCGGCCAGGTAGAGTATTTCAGCACCTGTGACACTTACGTTCAAGGATTCGTCCCGGGCAATCTTTTCAATCTCAGTGAGGTAAGGATCAATCGCATCACCCAACAGCAGGAGCCCCTGGGCTGCCCAGTATCGTATGGCACTGTCATCATTATCCAGCATTTTCACCAGTGATCCCAGGTTTCCGGTATCATCTTCCGATGCCATGAATGCTGCTTTCATGATATCCCCGAAGGGCAGATCTTCACTTCTCATATAATCATATATGGGAATATCACCGGCACGAACGTTCCTGTCGGCTTCAGGGATATACCCGGCGTCACGTATCTCCATACCCTTATTGAAAAGGGCTTCCCTCATGGCAGCCAGTTTTTCAGCATAGGCGGGATCTTCAGCCAGGTTGTTTACCTCCCACGGGTCGTTTTCAGTATCGTACAGCTCCTCTGTGGGTTTTGGTTTCCAGAATCTTGATTGTACCTCGTTGCACTTCCCCGCTAGATAAGCCTCCTCCCAAGACCGCATGGAGGGGGCGTTCCACAAATATTCCAGATGCTGCAGGTATATCCGCGATGGATTGAAATTCCTGGTATACCGGAATTCCCTGTCCACGATCGATCGCGACATATCGTACCTGCCGTCCATCCGGTCCCTGAACATATATACAAAATCCGGTTCCGCTCTCTTATATTGGCCCAGGAAGGCCCTGCCCTGCATGTAATCCGGTGCCTCCAGGCCGGCGAGACTCAGCAGGGTGGGGGCCAGGTCAACGAAACTAACCAGCTCGTCGACACTGGATCCGGTTCTCTTTTCAGGATATAGGTATCTGTATTTTTCGGGGATGCGGATGATGAACGGTACGTGGGTACCCGTTTCGAAAAGAAACCGTTTGCTGCGCCCCAGCACACCCCCGTGGTCACTGTAATAGAAAACAATTGTATTTTCTGACAGGCCGGCCTCCTCCAGCTCCTGCAGGAGTTCACCAACCTGCGCATCCATATCTTCCACTTTATCATAATACTGTGCCCAGTCATGCCTCATCTCGGGAGTGTCGGGATGATAAGGGGGGAGAGTGACCTCTTCGGGCCTGTGCCTTAACTGATCATCCGGAATGGATTTATGAATGGAGCTTTCATGACTGGTGGTTATATTGAAAATGGCAAAAAACGGTTGCCCTTCCCGTCGGTTTTTATAGTGCGCCTTCTTACTGCACTCGTCCCACATCATATCCAGGTCCACACTGCTCGTATTATAGTCTGTCTTGCTGTTATTGGTACAGTAGTATCCCCTCTCATGAAGATATTCGGTATAATACCTGACCGATTCGGATTTTGAGTACCTGCTTCGCATCTGTTCGTTCCCGTTGGAACAGGCGTAAACCCCTGTTATAATGGTATTGCGTGCAGGGGCACAGACCGGTGTATTTGCATAGGCATTGGTATAGCGGAACCCCTCCGATGCCATGCGGTCAAGATTGGGCGTTGTGGCAAAAGCATCTCCGTAACATCCGAGGAGCCGGCTGTTGTCCTCGCTTGTAATCCACAGGATATTGGGTAATTCAGGGTTGTTCTTGCTGCATCCCGCGAAAAGGAGTGACATTATAAGGATCAGGATACCAGTTGTTTTTATCATCACTTCAGGGTTTTATGATTGTGTTTGTGTGTTAAAAGTAAAATTAACTATCAGGATAATACAACCCGATCCGGAATTTCTTGTCTTTGAAATTAGATCGGTTATAATTATTGATTAAAAATATAACAATGAAACGAAATATTACAGGTTTATTGATCCTTCTATTATGCGGGCAATTAACATATGCACAGCGGGACTCTGCGGAATACATCCGCAGGCCTTTCCAGTTCACCTTCATGATCCCACCCTTAAGTACCAACGGTGTGGATAATGTCAATATCGTCAACGATATTTCACTGAACCTTTTCCTGGGTGTTTCAGGTGGGGTCGGGATATTCGAAGCGGGCAGCTTTATCAACATAGACAGGTTTTTCGTTGAGGGGATCCAGTTGGCCGGGTTCGGTAATTCGGTGGGGGGATATTTAGCAGGCGCCCAGCTTTCAGGCTTTTACAATGTTACGGGAACCCATGCCTATGGTATGCAGGGAGCGGGTTTTGTGAATGTGACCGGGGCAGGGATGACAGGTGTGCAGGCAGCAGGATTTGCAAATGTGACCGGGCAGGGCATTACAGGAGTCCAGGGAGCGGGTTTTATAAATATGGCAGGAAAAGAGGTAAAAGGAGTTCAGTCGGCAGGATTCCTGAATATCGCAGGTTCCATAACGTTGTGCACACCACTTGAAAAACTACCGCCGACATAAGCAGCATATCCATATTTATAAGTTGCCGCAAGCAGACCGATGCAATCTATAATCAATAGTCTTTCGGT
>CAZIAU010000547.1:0-2936 GCA_964536755.1 uncultured Bacteroides sp.
AGGATCATGATACAATGCAAAAACACCTGGACTTACTTAAGGAGTACCCTGAATGGGAGAAATTATATACTTTTATAAGCCGGGATATCGGCAGGACCCGTGAAGAATAACTTAAGAATTCACTGAGCAAGATGACCAATTTTAAAGAAGGGCTGCAAAAGGTTAAGGCATTTGTTTTTGATGTGGACGGGGTTCTGAGCAGCCCGAAGGTCTATCTTCATCCTTCGGGAGAATTGATGAGGTCCATGAACACAAAAGATGGATATGCCCTTCAGTATGCAGTTAAAAGGGGATATCCTATTGCTATCATTACCGGGGGCCGGACCGATTCTGTGGGAGAGAGATTCAGGGGCCTGGGTATTTCCGATATATACCTGGGAGCCTCATACAAGCCGGATGATTTCAAAGATTTTATCCATAAATACGACCTGCAACCCGAAGAAGTACTGTTTATGGGAGATGACCTGCCCGACTATGAGGTGATGAAGATGGTGGGTGTACCCTGTTGTCCCTCCGATGCTGTAGATGAGATCAAATCTGTGGCTGACTATATTTCCCCACGGGCAGGAGGTGAAGGATGCGCAAGGGATGTGATTGAACAGGTCCTGAGGTTGCATGGCCGCTGGATGGATGGCAGTTCATTCAGCTGGTAACGATAACAAAAGAAAATGCCAGGCCAATTAAATTTTGTGTTAAGGCTGATCAGGTTTCCAAACCTGATTATTATAGCAGCTACACAGTATGCTATGAGGTACCTGGTAATGGTGCCGCTTCTTCCCTCAGGTTCCTTCTCATTACAATTTGGCAATTTCCAGTTTGCATTGCTGGTTCTTTCAACGATCTTTATTGCAGCTGCCGGATATATTATCAATGATTACTTTGATACACAGACAGATATGATAAATAAACCGGCCCGGGTTGTTGTAGGCGTCAAGATTGGCAGAAGAGTAGCCATGAACCTTCATGCCATGCTTAACATCATAGGGATCGGTCTCGGTATTTACCTCTCATTTTATATTAAGTTGCCTATTCTTTCTACAATCTTTCTTCTTGCTACCGGCCTGTTATGGTTCTATTCAACAAGCTACAAAAGACAATTTCTGGTAGGTAATCTTTCAGTGGCATTTCTCACCGGGCTGGTTCCCCTTATGGTTGTCCTTTTTGAGATTCCCGGGCTTAACAGGGAATACGGTGAGTTAATGATCCAGAACAGGGTCAGTTTTAACTACATTATTTTCTGGGTGGGCGGATTTAGTTTTTTTGCTTTTCTGACCACCCTGATCCGGGAAATGATAAAAGATACTGAGGATTTTGAGGGTGATCAGGCCTATGGAATGAAAACCGTACCCATTGTTATTGGAACCTTCCGGACAAAAATTGTAATAGTAATTCTGATAGGCCTTACTGTGTTCACTCTCCTTTTCCTGCTGTTCAGATATATCTTTTTCTCGGTTGAACCGCCCGATTTTATTTCACTGGCTTATTTTATTTTACTCCTGGCTGTTCCATTGGTTTTACTGGCAATACAGGTTCTGGTTGCCAGGAATAAGCGCGATTTTCACAGGGCCAGTATACTGATCAAGTTCATAATGTTATGGGGTATTCTCTATTCGGTAATGGTTTTTTACCTGGCCACCTTTAGGTATTAGGTTTTGTTGAGGGTATTAAAGTCATATGAGATTTTGCTGGCCTCCGGATCACCCCGCAGGAGAGCTCTGATGAAGGAATTGGGCATCCCATTCAGGGTTGTGGATACGGGCCATATGGATGAGACATACCCTGCCCACCTGAAGGAGGGAGAAATTGCAACATACCTTGCCGGACATAAATCGGATGCTTACACCGGTAAGGTAAAAGGTAACCAGATCCTGCTTACTGCCGATACGATTGTCTGGAAAGACGGAAAAGAGCTGGGAAAGCCATTGGACAGGCTGGAAGCCGTAACTATGATCCGCTCCCTTTCAGGAGGCACACACCAGGTCTTCACAGGGGTCTGCCTCAGGTCTGAGAAGGCCAGAAGAGAGTTTTATGCGGTAACCGACGTAAAGTTTTCAGCATTGGAAAAAGAGGAGATTGAAGCCTATGTGGATAACTGCAGGCCTTTTGACAAAGCCGGGGCATATGGTATCCAGGAGTGGATCGGGTACATTGCAGTTGAAAGTATCAGGGGTAGTTACTTCAATGTTATGGGGCTGCCCGTTCAAAAGGTTTACAGCGAAATAAAGTCTTTAATCAATCAGTAAAGAACATAATAATAGATATTAATGGAGTTGTTCAGGAGAAAACAGAGCGGAAGATTTATCCTTTTTACCACCGGCCTGCTTCTGGCCATACAAATATCAGATCTCAGGGCAGAGGAGGGGATGTGGATCCCTATGCTGATCGAGAAATACCAGATCGACCGGATGAGGGAAGCGGGACTCAGACTCGGCGCAGAGGAGATCTACAGTATAAACCAGGACTGCCTGAAAGACGCTGTTGTGATTTTTGGCGGAGGATGCACGGGAGAGATGATATCCGGAAACGGGTTAATACTTACCAATCACCATTGTGGAGAAAGTGCGGTTCAATCACACAGTACCGTTGAGCACGATTACCTTTCAAACGGATACTGGGCCATGAGCCGGGAAGAAGAAATACCCAATGAGAATCTTTCAGTAACATTTCTGAGATCTATGAGGGAGGTCACTGCCGAGGTTATGGAGGGTGTTACACAGGGGATGAATCCTCAGGTAAGGGAGCGGGTAATGGATGAAAATATGGGTGAGATCATACGCGGTGCAACCTCGGGAACCTATTACGACGGGGTTGTAAAACCTTTCTATTACGGGAATGCGTATTATCTTTTTGTTTATGAAAAATTTATGGATGTAAGACTGGTGGGGGCACCTCCCGTCAGCATCGGGACTTTTGGTGGCGATACCGATAACTGGATA
>CAZIAU010000548.1:0-2933 GCA_964536755.1 uncultured Bacteroides sp.
CAGCCTCCGGCCATCGATGCTGCAGGGTCAGGACCCCGAGTTCATATTCTCCTTTTTTGCCTGTTTCAAGGTATTTGCTTTGATGTATATGATTTATGGCCTCCTCGTAAAGATGCGTATTCAACAGATCCTTAATATACTCTTCGGAAAAAGCTCCCGGAAGGTCCCCCGGGTTTTTTGGAAAAAAATCATTCAGTCTCGAAATAGCGGTAGTGTAGTCATCCAGATACCTGTAAGAGCGGATGAGCCTGAGTTTTGCCAGCGTATCTGTCGGTTCCAGGTATACGACTCGCTCAAACTCCACAGAAGCCAGGTTATATTGTTGAGTTTCAAACAGGTAATTGGCATACTTCAGAGAGTTGGAATAGTCAAGCAGATCCTGGGAATAGGCAGACCCAGGGATTGAGAAGAAAAAACAGAAACCAGCTATAATATATTTAGAGCGGATCATAGAACTTAAATGTATTGTAATCGAAGGGGTAATCCTTCTCGGTGACATATCTGTGACATCGCAGCAATCTGTCAATCCCGTCCAGCATACCGATCAATGCACCTTTGGATTCTACTGCCCGGACAGTATATTCTGAACATGAAGGATGAAAGACACAGGCATCAACATCCTGTGAGGAAATGAATTCCTTATAAAAAAGGAAAGAGATGGATACAAGCACTTTTAATTCTGAATCAGCATTCTGAAGAAACAGAGAGTAATCGTCACCGGGCCGGTCCGGAGTGAATAAATACTCCATGTCAGTAACCGTATCGGGTAGTATCTCCATAAGGCTGGTAAAATATTCATATCGTTTCCCGGCTCTTCTCTTCTCTGCAGCTTTTCCGGCGTTTATGATCCCTCCCATATAATACCTGTATGTAATTGGTATGGTGACAAGAGGATGGACCGCTGTAGCGGCGATCCCCAGATATAAAAGTCCGCCAACCAGTACCAATGAATTCATACCGTTCATGAACTCCCCCGAATAGAGCTGACCCGACCCGGGCAGAAAAATACTGAAAATGGAGGCCAGTGCAGAATTTGGCCGTTTTAAACTTTTACTATCTTCAAACAGATTATTTACCAGAAAAATAGTGTTCGTATCGGTATCCGGTACCGAATTGAGCAGGTTCCTGTGCGAATCATCGTATTTTTCCATCCCGAAGTAACAGATACCCCGGTAAAGGCTTATTAATTTCTCCAGCTCCTCGTTCCCTCCGGTTTCTATTTCATCAAACTTAAACAGAGCGTACGGGAAGTTTTCTTCCAGCATATAGGTAACGGCTTTTTGAATTAAATAATAGAGAGAATATTGTTCCTGAGGGGAATAGTGAAATGCTGAATCATAAAACATGCGAGCCATTTTATAGTTCTCCACATTCATATAGCAACTGGCTATTTTTTCGCTCAGGGGAGCTTTATACTCGGGACCCGCAAAGTAATAGGCACGCCTGTATTCCTGTACAGCTCTGGTATAGTCTCTGTTCAACCTTAAGGAATCGGCAAAATCTATTATCGAACAGAGATCGTTGGCTTTTAATTGGACGACCTGGAACAGGAGAATAATTCCCATATAAATTTGAAGCTGCTTCAGCATCAGGTTTCTGTTTCGCCTTTACTGTCAAGTAGTCCGGGGCGTAGTGATCTGGTGCGTTCAAGGGATTTTTCATGTTTCCAGTCGGCAATTCTGGCTGCATGTCCGGAAAGGAGAACATCGGGTACCCTCCATCCCTTATATTCAGCTGGACGTGTGTATACAGGTGGTGCCAGCAATCCATCCTGGAAAGAGTCTGTAAGTGCGGAGGTTTCGTCGGAAATGGCTCCCGGAAGGAGACGTATCACACTGTCTGTGATCACGGCTGCGGCCAGTTCTCCCCCGGTCATTACATAATCTCCGATTGAGATTTCGCAGGTGATGAGATGATCTCTGATCCTCTGGTCTATTCCTTTATAATGACCACAAAGGATGATAATATTCTTTTTCAAAGCCAGGCGATTGGCCTCCTTCTGGTTAAAAGGCAGGCCATCGGGCGATGTATAAATAATCTCGTCGTAATCCCTGTGCCGTGCCAGGTGATCAATGGCACGATCAATGGGTTCAATGCACATGACCATTCCGGCATCTCCCCCGAAGGCGTAATCATCCACCCTTCGGTGTTTATCCTGAGAGAATTCCCGTAAATCGTGTATATGTATCTCTACCAGTCCCTTATCCCTTGCCCTTTTGATAATGGAATGATCGATCGGACCTGCAAGCAGATCGGGCAGCACTGTAATGATATCGATTCGCATATCCGGGTGATTTACTGCTAAGATAAAACAGTTTTTTAGTGAAAATACCGTCAAATAAGGGAAAAATGAGTAATTTGTGTAGTCTAGCTAGCGTTTTAACCCTCTACCTGTCATGAAAAACAATGATGCAAATGATCCTCTGAAGGAGAAAGAAAAAGAAAAAGAACAGTCAGTAAACCAGAAGAAAAAAAAATTAGAGGAGGACAAAGATACCTGGCCAGAAAAGGAAATCCGGGAAAAATCTGATGATGACACCGGTTTAATAGAAGATAACGAGGAACGGCAGAATAATGAAAATTATGACGAACTGTTAGACGAGGAGGATCAGGATGATAATAAAAATGAATCGAAGGATCCAACCGTTGAAGAAGAAGGGATCAAATACTCTCTTTTAAGCAAAGGGGACCTGGTGAAAGTACTGCGAGATAAGCTGGATAACCCCGGAAAAGGTAATTTACGCAAGGAGGTTGAGGCGATTAAGCGGGCTTTCTACGAGAAACACAATCAAGAACGTGAAGAGAAAAAGCTGCATTTTCTCAACGAAGGAGGAAATCTTGAAGATTTTAAACCTGTTGCGGACCCTCTTGAATTGGAGTTGAAGGAGCTCCTTAAAAAGTACAGGGGTTTAAAAGCAGAATTCAGCCGGCAG
>CAZIAU010000549.1:0-2932 GCA_964536755.1 uncultured Bacteroides sp.
CCTGCCCGAAGAATCCTTCAGTGACAGTTATCCCGGTTTATATGCCACTCCGGGCGATGACCTGTATCAAATGTATAGGCACGATACCAACTGGCAGGACTATGTTTTCCGCAATGCAATGTTGTATGATTTTTACATAAGGATCCTGGGTGGTGATGAAATTGCCCGCTACGGTTTATCTGTGGGTTACCTGAATAACCAGGGTATTTTGGAGCAGACGGACTTTGACCGTTTTAGCGTAAGGTTTGTTGGAAGTTTTAATATGTTCCAGTGGTTGCGGTTTAATGTGAGCTCCAGCCTTACCAGTAACTCATCCTCACTGAAAGAATCGGCCAGGATAAAGCAAACAAGCCCCATTCTTACAAGCCTGATAAAGAATCCCCTGATGATACCGTTCAGGTTTGATGACGATGGAAACCAGCTTCTGGCTTTACAGGATGTTGAGGAGCTTGGTGTAAGCAATCCGGTGGCAGTCAGTGAAGGATTTGAAGCAAAAAACAAGAACAACCGGTTCCTGACCAATTTCAGGATTGAGGCCGACATAAGCAGGTCATTTAAATTCAACAGTCTGATCGGGATCAATTTTAATTCGCTGAGTGAGGATATCTTCATGCCAAACCTGGGTATGGAGCTCTATTATAACGATGAGGCCTATAATGCCGCCAAATCACTTTCGAACTATTTCTTTGCATTCTCAAATGATAATTATCTCAATTATTCCAAGGTTATTGGAAGTGCTCATGGGATTCAGTTCAATGCAGGCCTGCGTATCAATTCAAACAGGTTTCAGTCAGACTGGGGCATAGCTAAAAACTCCCATGAAAGTGATGAATACCGGGATCTTCAGAGCGGGACTGCCAACCTCAGGGAGATGGGTGGAAATAACGGGAGGTGGAACAGGATGGCTCTCTACAGCAATTTCATTTACACCTACAGGAACCGTTACCTGCTGAACCTGGCTGTTTCCGGGGAAAATTCAACACGCATTGGTCCGGCAGCAGAGAATGTCATGTTCCTCAGTGATGTTCCCTTCGGCCTATTTTATGCAGCAGGAGTTTCCTGGAGGATCTCCAATGAGACGTTTATGAAGGATCAGAACCTTATAGAGGACCTGAAGTTAAGGGTAAATTATGGGAAGACAGGGAATGATGACATTGGGAACTATGATGCTTTCAACTATTTTTACCTGACACATTACCGGAATACTACCGGGGCAGTTCCGGGTCCTGTAACGGATCAATCACTTTCATTTGAAGAGAATTACCAGTTAAGTACGGGACTGGATTTTGTGAGCCGTGGAAACCGGCTGGCAGTTAGTGCAGACTATTTTAAGCACCGGACTGAAAATCTTTTATTACAGTTTATGCAGCCCTTTTACCTGGGTCATCAGTTCCTGCCAATCAACAGCGGATCGATGGAGAACCTGGGCTGGGAGGCACAGCTTAACGGAAGGATTATTCAATCCCACCGTTTCTCCTGGGATCTATGGATGAATGCCGGTCACTTTACCAATAAGGTAGTGAGTATTGAGGGCGGGCAGGTAATTACCCCGTTTGAAGGAGGAGAATATATCTCAGTGGAAGGGGAAGCATTACTGACCTTTTATGGATTTGAATATGAAGGTGTATACTCCACTTCAGATGTGGCCCTTGCTGCGGGAATATCCAACAAGGATGGATTAATCTATGGTTCGGGAGATGCTATTTACACCGACATATCGGGACCGGATGGAGAGCCCGACAACCGCATAGATGAATATGACAGAACCTTAATCGGATCACCCATACCCGATTACTATGGAGGCATGGGGACCAGGGTGAAATACCGGAACTGGTCACTGGAGATAGGATTCCAGTGGGTCTATGGAAATGAAGTATATAACTATCTGAGATACCAGAACGAAAAGATGACAGATCTTTCCAACCAGAGCAGCGCGGTGCTGAACCGGTGGAGTTACGAGGGACAGGAAACAAATGTACCCCGGGCGCTCTGGGACGATCCAATGTATAATTCAGCATTTTCATCCCGGTGGATCGAGGATGGATCCTACCTGAAATTAAAGAATGTCACCCTGGGGTACCGGTTCCCGGACCGCTTACTGTTTTTCAGGAATGCAGAGGTCTTTATCACCGGGGCAAATCTTTTTACCCTGACCCGGTACCTGGGATATGATCCGGAATTCTCCTTTTCTTACCATACCATGCAACAGGGTATTGATTATGGGATGACCCCTTTTTCAAGGACTTTTATGGCAGGAATTAAAATTGGTTTATAATGAGGACCCCGATATATATCAAAAGAGGTACAGGAGGCTATATGAACCTCCTCAACTCGCTCGCAGGAACCACCAGGAATTTGTGGATCCTGGTCATACTGCTCACAGGGTTACTAACCTCCTGTGAGGAGTTCTTTCTTCCGGACCAGGATTTAATAATTAAGGAGGACGATTTCTATAAGAATTGGAACGAATACCGGTCGGCCGAAATGGGACTCTACTCGTTGCAGCAGGAGTTGGTTGAGCAGCTGGTTGTCCTGGGCGAACTGAGAGGTGACCTGCTGGAAGTAACACCATTTGCCAGTAAGGACCTGCTGGAAGTATACAACTTTTCGGTATCGCCGGGGAACAAATATGCCTCACCCAATAATTTCTATATCCTGATTGCTGCCACCAACAACCTGTTGCGAAAACTGGAAGCTGAACATCCGGAGATCCTTGAGGAATCTGCATCGATAAACAACTATGACAGGTTGTACGGCGAGGTGCTATGCATGAGGGCATGGGCCTATTTCACTGCTGTAAAGATTTTTGGGGAGGTTCCGTACATCTGGCCCTCCTTAACCACCGCAGAGGAGATCAACGAATATATCCAGGCCTCTCAGACCTATTATGATGTTTCGGATATTATTTACAACAAGAATGGATACAACAACG
>CAZIAU010000550.1:0-2930 GCA_964536755.1 uncultured Bacteroides sp.
ATCATAGCATCTACCTCCTTCAGGTTAACACCCATAGGTTTTTCGCATAATACATGAAATCCATGTTTTAATGCTTTTATTGAATGATCTGCATGCATTCCATTCGGAGTACATACTGAAACAACATCAATGCTTTTCTCACCATTAAGCATCTCATCAATATCGTAGTAAATATTAACATTGTATTCTTTTCCCAATGAGTCTGCTCTTTCTTTCACCACATCACATACAGCAACTAATTCTCCATATTTAACTATTTGAGCAGCATGCCTGCCACCGATCCTTCCACAACCTATGATTATAAATTTTAATTTATTCATGGATTTCTAATTTATTATTTTCTCTGAATATCGCCTGTCACAAAAATAGCATAATAAATGCATGATAAAATAGATGTGCCGGGACTTTTATTCTATAGTTTTCTTGAATTCTCACCTGGAATTAGTTTAATTTTATAACAGATGGAATTACTACTTACAAATTTTATGCGGAATAACTTTAAGGTTGTTAAGATTTTATATCAAACATCTAATTAACGAAAGGAGTTATCTATGAGACGGTTCATCAAATTGCCAGTACTCGCTGGATTAATAATGCTGGGGGCTGGAGTATATGGCCAGCAAACAGACCCGTCCGAACCGGACCAGATCCCACAAAAAGTGATGAACGCACTAAAGGCGAAATTCCCTGAACCTGAAATTGAAAAGTGGACAAAGGAAAAAGAAGGGGAGATTATTATTTACGACTTTGAGTTCAAACAAAGTGGACACAAATTCGAGGCGGATATCAAGGAAGATGGCACCATCCATAACTGGGAGAAAGCAATTACAGAAAACGATCTCCCTGAAGCAGTACGGAAGAGTGTCAATAAGAAATATCCCTCTGCCGAACTTAAAGAGATCATGGAAACTATTGCAGTCATAGAGGGTAAAGATAAATTAGAAGGATACGAAATCGTTCTTAAATCCCCTGATAAAGGACAGTTCGAAGTCACAATTACACCCGATGGCTATGTGATAGAAGAAGATTCCGGTGATTAGAAGTGAGCAAACTGAATTCATTCAAGTCATTAAGCAGAACCAGTATGGCCGATTTCTTCTACGTACAGATATAACTTAGCATCGATAGTATGCATATTTCTCCAAGTGCATATTATTTCGTATTTCATTCACCTAGACGTTATTTATTCTGTTTTTCCTTGCTTTTATAGATTTTTATATCTATTATTATCCTCTTTTTCGTATTTTATATCAAAGAAAATGCATCATGGATGATTACAATTTAGATGAAAAGCAAAAGATGATCTTGTCATTATTACAGGAAAATTCATTAATAACGAACAATGACCTTTCTAAACAAGTTGGTTTATCAGCTTCAGCTTGTTTGGGAAGGACAAAAAAGCTTTTTGAAAGTGGAATAATTAAGCAATATGCTATAGTAATTGATCATTTTAAAATTGGCTATAACATTCTAACCCTGACATTTGTAACCTTATCTCCACACAACAGAGAAATGGCAGATACTTTTGTACGAAAAGTCAATGAGATTCCTCAAATTATTGAATGTCATAATATTACTGGTAATTGGGATTATTGCTTAAAGATTGTTGGCAAGGATATGGATGACTACAGGAATTTTGTGCTTGATATTTTATTGGAAATACCTGGTGTTGAAAAAATAGAGACACAGATAGTCTTAAAATCTGAAAAAAACTCATTTCCGCCTGTATTATAATTAGAAATTTTACCATACAATCATAAGAGGAATATCATTATGAAAGATAGTTTATTATTAAAAGCAGAAATATTAGTAAAAGGGATAAGGGCTGAAAAAGAAAGTCTGATAGGCATGGGTACTGAATTCAAATCCCAAAATCATGGATTATTCGGTTGGGATTTTGAGAACCATACAGATTTATTGCTTCCTGATGATTTTATCCTGCCTGATGGTACCATAGTGCAATTTCGTCTGAATTCCAAATCAGATTTCATTGTCAAAAAAGTAAATAAAGAGTTAATACTATTTAATACAGATGATGAAATCTGTGAAGTGAAATGGATTAAACAACCGAAATTTTACTCGAAAACAACTACCAATGAAGTAAATATGGTTAAGATAGGGCAAATTGGAGGAGAAGATTGTCTGTTTTTCTGTTATCAAAATTATTGCAGGCACTTTTCTAATAATAAGCAATGTCTGTTCTGTAACCTGGTTGCTACTTCAAAGACCTATAACTCTGTGATGAAGAAAAAAGATATTGTTTCAATTGGAGAAGTGGCAGCTTCTGCGTGGTCAGAAGGAATGGTTAATCATATCCTGTTAACCGGAGGATGTTTTGATAATGAAAAAGAAGTGGAATTGGTTTCAGATATCATGTCATCAATTAAAAAACATACAGGGATGGATAGTATTCCTGGAACAATTTTACCTTCCCCTGCAAAAGGTGATAGTATCAAAAGATATTATGATTCAGGAATTAATGCTATTGGTTATAGTATGGAGATATTTGATGAAAGTTTATATAAAGCAATCTGTCCGGGTAAATCGGAAAATACAACACATAGGGAGTTTCTGGATTCGATTGAAAAGGCTGTTTCAATTTTTGGAGAAGGTAATGTTTACGGAGTATTAGTAATGGGCCTTGAAACAAAAGAAACTTTTCTGGAAGGAATTAAGACTTTAACAACATTGGGTGCAAATGTGGTCCCTTTTGTCTGGTCCCCGAATCCTGGTTCAAAATTATCAGGGCATCGTGCACCCTATCCTGAATGGTACGTTGATACTATCCAGGAAGCAGCTGAAATAGTTATTCAATCAAAAGTTCCTTTGGGGGATGAAAACCATTGCTATAAATGTGACGGTAATTCCATACTGCATGATGCTATCCGATTAAAAGTAAATGGATCAGGTTCTGTCGCATCCATATAGAA
>CAZIAU010000551.1:0-2929 GCA_964536755.1 uncultured Bacteroides sp.
GTTAAAACCTAATAACTTCATCGTATCAACAGCACTGGAACTTCTGTCACCTGTTTGACAATACACAAGATAAATATCATTTTTATCAAGAGAATCTAATTGCATTCCGAAAGAAGGAGAATTATAATCAATATTTATTGCATGTTGAATATGTCCACCTGAAAATTCTTCTAAAGTTCTGACGTCTAAAATATTAAAATCAGGGTTCGCTGAGTTGGCGGAATTTAAGGAATCTGCTTGAGTCACAGTTATGTCTTCATGAATTTGCCAGGTTACTGGTTGCCTTTCTTCCCGGGGGTCCCAGTAGGTTGTATCAATCAACAAACCGGGGGAAATATCACCGGCAATATCTTCCCATTTTATAAGGTTTATGGGACAAGGTTCAACACTACCGTTATGACAGGCAAATATCCCGTTTGAAAAAGTAGAATCCAAGGAACAACTGAGCACATCGATACCATCGGTATCATCAACTCCGGTGATAGAAAATTTTCCCACAAATGAATTGACTCCACTACGTTTAAATACAGAGATATAACCCTTGCCCTGGCTGGAAGCGAGCAAATAGCCCTGCCCGTTTGCACCATAATAAATAGCCACTCCCTCCACATCAGCCTCCAGAATACCACTTTTAACCTGCAGGAATCTTATGGCGTCGGTGGTACTGTCTTCATCGGCGTAATAAACGTATATACCCTGGTTTTCGTTACCTGCATAAAGGAGACCTGTCTCGTGATCGGCAACCATCCCTTCAGTGGGACCACCCCCACCATTCTGAAAGGTTCTTTTATGTTCCATGACCAGGTTTCCCGATCCGTCATCATATAACCGGTATTGCTGGATCATGCTGAGATAATCGCAACCAAAAGCATAAAACTCGTTTTTATTCGGGCTCCTGTAGAGGCAAAATCCATATAATTCCTCACTCCAGGCATCTGTTGTCGGAAGTGCATCAAGGCTAATAAGTTCTCCTGTTTGCTGATCGACTTTGAAAAATACAAAGCGGGGATCAGTGGTTGACCTGGCGTTAAAACCAACAAGGTCAATTAATTCCCCGTTCAGGGGGAAATTATAAACAATGTCAATATTGCCCGGCTTATGTTGCAGGGAATAAGAGTATTTTTCCTCCCCGTCTAGGCCATAAACAAATAGTTTTGAGAGACTTTTATCACTGGCAATAATAGTGCTTAATGCAGGATTCTCCGGATGTAACCAAATACACATATCATCCAGGTCACCGCCCGCGTTGGCTGCACAGGTAACCTGAATATCAATAGCAGTTGATTTCAATTTATCGAGTAAACGATCATAGCCGTTCCCGGAATGGGCGTTTGAAACCGAACCTGCACCAAGTGGCAGCAGTAAGAGAAGCAAAGCATTTAGGAGGGTGTAACTGTTTTTCATTTCATCTGTTTTAGGTGTATTGTTTTCGCGGTAAAAATTGAAAAGGAATAAATGAATAATCTAATATAGGGAATTTAATTTCCTAATCCTGAAAATAGAATTGCAGATCCCTGCCGTGATACTGAACTTATTGTAACCTGTACGCGTCCTGACGGCAGTAAAATACAATTCTGGGATTTTTTTGAGAAGACAGAATACTGGAAAATGAGCCCAAGACCGGACCTGACAAGTTCGGGTTTCTGTCTTGCAAAAGATGGAGAAGAATACCTGATTTACACGCCTGACAGGAGTAGCATAAACCTTAAAATTACAGGTGGGCAATATAAGGTACCCGGATCAATGCTCAGGATACCAGTGAGTATATCGAAAGTGGAAAAACCACTAATGAGAAGAACCTGTCCAATCCTGAACATGGGGACGACTGGTTTTGTCACCTGACTCTGAACTGATCCTGTCTAATCGACGCTCTTGGTCTCGATTTTAATTACACCGTGCTTTCCTTTCTCCCCGTAAATATCCGTATCATCCGTAAGACCTTCCAGAACCTGGATTGATCTTATTCTACAGGGAGGGATCCAACTAATATTGTTATGTATCTGATTATCTACCACATAAAGTAACTCAGATTCATTGTTTCCAGTCTGGGCATATCCTCTTTTCAGGACCTTTTCATCGCTTACCACATAATTAAATCGCAGGATTTTATTAACTTGTTTTTTTAATGAAAAACCAGATGACCAGATTTACTTTAACCATTGCCAGCATTATAACAGGAAATATCTGTTTTGCCCAGAATCCGTTTATAACCCACATCTACACTGCCGATCCTTCTGCAAGGGTATTCAACGATACCCTGTACGTATATCCATCCCATGATGAGGACACCGCAACCTGGTTCTCCATGCAGGACTGGCATGTATTCTCCACCACCGATATGAAGAACTGGACGGATCATGGAGTGGTATTTTCCCTGAACGATATCAGCTGGGCCGATGCAGAAGCCTGGGCACCGGATTGTGCTGAAAGAAACGGGAAATACTATTTCTATTATCCTGTTGAATCCAGTAAGATCGGGGTAGCGATAGGTGACAACCCTTACGGTCCCTTCCGGGACCCCCTGGACTCGGCCCTGATCCATATAAATTCGGAAGGGGTGGTGTGTAACCGTGATTTTATCGATCCTGCAGTCTTTATTGATGATGACGGCCAGGCATATCTCTATATGGGGCAACTGGTCGTAAACGCAGTGAAACTGAATGATAACATGATCTCCTATGACGGGGAGGTATACAAACTGGAAGGAACGGATGATTTCTTCGAAGCTGTCTGGATGCATAAATACAGGGGGCAATATTACCTTTCATATGCTGCCGGAAGTGGTGAGATCAAATATTGCATGAGCGATAATCCTCTGGGCCCGTTTGAATACAAGGGGGTGATCCTGCAAAGGATTAACAGCGGGACAAATCACCATTCCATAGTCGAATACAAGGATCAATGGTATATGTTTTATCACAATTCTGAC
>CAZIAU010000552.1:0-2924 GCA_964536755.1 uncultured Bacteroides sp.
CTTGTTATGGAGCCATTCCTGCCTTTCTCCATGGAGAAACTCAGGGGATTCATCCTGTTCAGCGAAACCTCCTGGGCCCTTATAGGAAGACCTGACCTTATGAAAGCAGGTCATAAAATCGGGAAGGCTGATTTGTTGTTTAAGAAGATTGAAGATGAACAGATTCAGTCACAACTTGATAAACTGATGAAGACCAAAGCAGAAAACGGAGTGCCCGATGCAGTTAAAACTCAGAAAGTTGAGGTCTCTTTTGAGGATTTCACAGCCATGGACCTTCGCACGGGGACCATCCTGGATGCCGAGAAAGTTCCCAAGACTAAAAAACTAATCAGGATGACGGTTGATGTAGGATTTGAAAAAAGAACAATCGTTTCAGGAATTGCCGAATATTATGAGCCTGACGTATTACCCGGGAAGAAAGTGTGTGTCCTGGCAAACCTGTCTCCCAGGAAAATAAAAGGTATCGAGTCCATGGGCATGATCCTTTTATCAGAAAACCCTGATGGTTCCCTCCATTTTGTGGAACCATCTGCCGATGCGGTAAATGGATCAGAAATAAACTGATTTCAATTGGAAAGAAGCCAGCAGGCCTCCAGTCCCGGATCTGCCTTTATTCCGGCCAGGGCCCTTTCAGCGTCAGATTTTGTGGCATAGGAAGAAACACTCACCCTGTACATCCTGTTATCTGTAATCATCACCTCTGCCGGATATCCCCTCGCTTTCAGCTGATCCTGCAAATCACTGGCATTCATAAGGTGTTTGAAACTACCTGCAATAATGAAAAAGTTATGCTCCATTTCAACAACCCGGTTAATTTCTCCTTCCGTTGAAGAATCCGTTTTACCGGTTACTTCCCCCGCATTTTCTTTTTCGCTTCCGGGGTAGCGATCCACGTTGTCTCCATTTCCGCTTGCTTCTTGTCCATCCTGGATCTCCATGTTTTGATCTTCGCCTGTTGCCTCGGTCCCTGGTTTTACCCTGCCTTTATTTTGAAACTGGTTCCAATCCACAGGTATCAGGATCAATGCAATCAGAATTACGATAAGTGAACCTGCAATTATCCAGATCACCCTCCAAATGTTTTGCCTGGGTGAAGCTTTGGCTCTTACCGGAGGATGCAGCGTAGTGACTCCCGGTGAATGTTTCACAGGGGATTTTGAAGCAGGCGGAGGGGGTGGGACAGGTTTGATTTTCTTCGATTCATCTGCCGGTTTGGAAGACGGACCGGATGCTGGTCCTTCGGCTTCAGACTTTTCCTGTACCTTATCTTCGGAAGTGGTCGGGCCTTCAGTTTCAGGTTCAGGTTGGGTTTCCTCTTTTTCAGGCTCTTCATCAAGTTCAAGCAGATCCATGGATTCAAGCCCGTACTGGTCCGGTTCAAGCACCCATCCCTGATCGGGCTGAACGTGAACCTTGCCATTATCATCCCTGCTGAAAGTCCCGGTTTCTGAAAGTGAATAAACCTCCCCCTTATCCAAAGCAAATTTGATGGCATCAACCAGTTCCAGGACCGTTTGCCTGGCCTCCTCTTCATCCATGTTCTCTCCTGTAGCACAAGCCGCTGCCAAAAGTCCGTCATCCTTGCTGTACCCCGCATCAAATCTGATATATAAGCCGGGAGGATCGATCCTGCCTCCCTGAGTTGGACCCTTACCCTGAGTATCCTTTATTTCAAGGTTCCCAAATCCCGGCAGGATGACGCTCTTTCCCTCCTCAAGCAGCTGCCTGACATATTTTCCGATGATCATCTTTGACAATTGTGAGGTAAAAGTAATCAGTCATCAGAGGAATTCAAAACGAAGTTATCAACCCGCAATTTTTACTATCTTCGTATACTATCTCAGGGTGAAAAAAGGATAATCTGAGCAAGCATGAATTTTACGTTGATAGGGATAGCCGGTTACATTGCCGTAAGGCATGTGAGGGCTATAAAAGATACAGGGAATACCCTGGTTGCCTCACTGGACCGGTTCGACAGTGTGGGATTCATGGACAGTTTCTTCCCTGAAGCCGATTTTTTCATCGAATTTGAACGTTTCGACCGGCATATTGCCAAGCTGAACCGGCAGGGTACCCATGTGGACTATGTGAGCATATGCTCACCCAATTACCTGCATGATTCTCACATCCGTTTTGCCCTGCGGAACGGGGCCGATGCCATATGTGAAAAACCCCTTGTACTGAACCCCTGGAACATTGATGCCCTCCAGGATTATGAAAAGGAAACGGGCATGAAGGTATGGAACATCCTACAACTCAGGCACCACAAGGCCATTACGGATTTAAGGGAGAAGGTAGAGAATGGTCCGCCCGGTAAGGTATATGACATTGACCTCTCCTACATCACCAGTCGCGGGAACTGGTACCATTACTCCTGGAAGGGAAACATAGAGAAGTCGGGAGGAGTAGCCACCAATATCGGGGTGCATTTCTTTGACATGCTCACCTGGATCTTCGGGGATGTGAAGGAGAACAGGGTGAATTTCCTGAATGAGGACAAGGCTGCAGGTTACCTGGAACTGGAGAGGGCACGGGTAAGATGGTTCTTGAGCATCGATTACGAAGATATCCCCCGGGCGGTCAGGGAGAACGGGCAGCGCACATACAGGTCCGTTACCGTGAACGGGGAGGAGATCGAATTCAGCGGCGGATTCACCGATCTGCATACGGTTTCCTATGAGAAGATCCTGGCAGGACATACGGACACCATCAACGGCCTGGCCTACAGCCCTGACGGCAAGCGGGTGGCCTCCGCGAGCTGGGACAGGACCGTGAGGCTCTGGGACACACAGATCGACCCGGAGGTGGCCCCCCTCACCGGACACGCCTCCGCCGTCTCGGGGGTGAGCTTCAGCCCCGATGGCAAGCGGGTGGCCTCGGGGAGCTGGGACAAGACCATCCGCATCTGGAGCATCGCCACGGGG
>CAZIAU010000553.1:0-2923 GCA_964536755.1 uncultured Bacteroides sp.
AGAATTTAACAGATTGACAGCGGATATACCGGCATAGTATTCATTGTTACTGATATATGCACCAATACTTGTGTTGCCCCTTGTATCGGGCTCAAAATTTATGAGCGGATCGTCAATAACTGTTGGATTAATTTCAGAATGATTAACCCCGTAATGGTTAAGCTTTGCCGTAATGCCAAAGGACAAAGCAGTTCTTTCCGTTAGCGGAATATGGTAACTGTAAGTAAGCAGAATATCCGTTTCCCTGAAAGGCCCGTTCGTATCCGTATATACCCCGGCACCCAGTCCCACACGTTCTGCGTTCCGCAACCTTGTATCGTTGATGAACATGCGCGGATTATAAAAATCGTACCGGCCCGGCCGCAGCTCACCCGACACATAGAAGGAAGAAGGCGACCGGGATATGCCCAGCCACTGTTTTTCATATCCAATGGCAGCCTTTGGAATGAGATCAGCGCCACAGGTTGCAGGATTCATGAGCACCGGTTGATCCGGGTAATCCTGCATAAGCAAAACGGACTGGCCCTCAGCGGCCAGGAAATAACAGAATGGAATTAATATAATGATGTATCTTTTCATAATCAATTAATCAGCCAGGACAACAAATTCGACCCTCCTGTTCAGCTGCCTGTTCTCTTCCGAATCATTTTCTCTTATCGGTTTTTCAAAACCGAAACCTTCGCATTCTATCCTGTCAGATGCTATTCCCTCCAGGACCAGATATTCCCTGACTGCTTCTGAACGCTTTTGGGACAGTCTCAGGTTATATCCCCTGCTACCTATATTATCCGCATACCCATTAATTTTTATTCGTACACCCGCATTCTTTTCCAGGAATCGCAACAACCGGTCAAGTTCAGGATATGATCCTTCAATAAATTCAGTTGAATTGAAAACAAAATTCACATTCCGGAGCACAACAGCTGTATCTTTTGTTATCTCCGCGATATTATATTCGGGAAAAAAACTCTCCGGTTCAGGTACTACGGGATCCATCAGCCCGGAGGAGATCGGTTCAAGTGACACGTCATCCAAATAATAATATGCAGCCTGCTCCTGCCTGGCCAGTCTCCATTTTTCCTTTTTCCCGGTTTCTTTCGTGACCTTTCGTGCCAGCGTGTAAGTTTTATAATCGGGTAAAAGGTTCCCAAGAATTATATATCTTTCATTACCGTTTGCCTTGTACGTTCCTTCCAGTGTCATCCAGGTTCCTGTACTGTCCAGCCAATCCGTATTGAATGAAATTGCCGGGGACATTCGAAAGAGCCTGGAGCCACTCTTAATTTCCCCCCGGGTTTCAGTAAACAGCACTCCAAAGTTCCGGATAACAACATTTGATTCTGCATCCAGGAAGAGGGATATTCTGAAGTTATACAGGGAGTCCTTTACCAGGGCAGCGGTGAGCGGAGATTCTATAAACTCCCTGACATCCTTTATTTTTCTTGTCCTGCTGACCCTGTAACAAAATATCCCCATACAAGCATCTCCCTCTTTGGGTGTTGTTCCTCCCATGTACTTTCCAAAGAGACTATTCTGAGAGGGATTCTCGCTGAAATTGAAGTAATCGGGTGTATCGTAATCAAAATACTTATTCCATCCTTCAGGATCACCCGTAAGGGCCAGCGCAGGATCCTCAAACGAACCATTTACGACAAGATTTTGTGAATAAACAGGTAAGATCAGAGTTATTCCCACCACGCAAATAGTAAGAAGTCTCAGTGCAGGTTTTAGGGACATATTTTCCTTGTACTTATTAATCCTTAAATTTTTCTTTATAAAGATTTTATTTAAATGAATAGAAAAAATCCTCAAAACTGTCGTAAACTATTGTTGTATCTGTGCAACCGTGGCCAGCATCATAAAAACTATATATTTTCATGGTTGAATCCGGTTTCCAGATTATGAACCTGCAGCCATTACATGTATTGTGTTCTATTAAATATTTATTCTCAACATCCTGAATGTATCGTATTTTTTCACAATCAGAAACTCCTTCAGCGACTATGGACCAACCTATCCCCACAGCGGTTATTGAATCATTTAATACCCCCATCCTTAAAAAACATCTGATGTCACCAGCTATTGTTAATGGAACGAACCATTCGTTATAGTTGTACAAATATTTTCCAATATGAACAAAGCTGGTATCATCTCTGAATGCAAGCGTCGTTCGCAATAGGAAATAGGGTGATTTCATTTTAATCTGTTCAAATTCCTCTCTGGAATTGAATCCATAATTCTGAAGAAGAGAAGTTGGTAATATTTTAAGATAGTCTGGAAGGGCTTCTTCCGCCACAGCCATCACTTCTTCATTTGTAAATTTTGTATAGAATGGATCGTCATATTCTTCAGCAGGTTCCGGTTCCTTTGAGCAGTTGTTTTGTAACAAAGCGAAAAGGATAATGAGTAAATACTTTAGTTGTTTCATGATATTAAAAATCACCAATATTATATTCTAATATCTAATTGCATAATAAAGAACCATGTATTAAGATATTATCGAGGTTACAGGAAATAATATTAGAACGCTTATCTATTCTCAACTACAATCCAAAAATATAACCCACAGAAAGTTGTAATAAGAAAGAAAGGTCCATAGCCTCTATTGTTCTGTTTCTTGATAAATTATATTGAACCTTTGGACAAAATCCGATAAATGCACTCTTCCAAAATATTGACTTGTAGAAAACACCTAATGTAACAGAATGTAATACTTTATCTACAGAGAATTGATTAGTCATATCATTAGGAGCTACATGATTGTAAAGGTATATTATCTCTTTTGTGGATAGTTTTTGTAATTCTATACTGGATATTAATGACAAACGATGACAATCAGTCTGAAATATACTATAACTCACTAAAAATGGAAAGCCAATATAGGAATAACTATATTCTTCACGAAGTAATCTTATTGCCGGTG
>CAZIAU010000554.1:0-2909 GCA_964536755.1 uncultured Bacteroides sp.
TAGAACCAGGTTATGATATCAACTATGTTCTGGATAATAAAGAGCACGACCTTAAGCGGGTTGCAGCAGTCTATGATCCTCAATCCGGCCGGTCCCTGGAGGTGATTACCACCCTTCCTGCCATACAGCTTTACACCTCCAACTATATTGACAGGATAAAAGGAAAGGAAGGCTTAATCTATAAAAAGCATTGTGCCTTGTGCCTGGAAACCCAGTTTTTCCCCGACAGCCCAAATAAACAATCTTTCCCTTCGACCGTTCTGAATCCTGAAGATGAGTATTATGAAGTTACCATATACAGGTTTAACAGTTAATATGCGTATTCAGTTGTTCTATATATTTCTTATTCTTAATGTGCTCACTGCAGGAGCACAGGCGTATCAAACCTGTCCCATTCAAATTCAGGATTATCCCGGATATGAAAATCCGCTCTATGGAAAGTGGCTCTCTGCCTTCGATATCAAATACTATGATCTCTACCTTAAAGTGTCAAATATAAATACCGATATTTCAGGATCGGCTCTCATTTTATTGGAGGCAGAAAGGGAATTGGATACGCTGGTCCTTGAACTTCAGGATGCTTTGACAATTACAGGGATTTTTCTCAGCGATAATCCTTCAACTGAAGAATACAGTGTTCTTCCGGGAAGCTATATTCATGAAAACGATGCACTCTATATCAAGCTTGACAGGATCCGGAATCCGGGTGAGCAGATCAATATCCGTATAGTCTATCAGGGTAAAGCCGGGCAGAACCGTGGCTTTTTTGCCGGCATTAATTCAGTAAAGGATCCCGATTATGGTTTTGAAGTCACTTACACCCTGTCTGAACCTCACAATGCCCGGGACTGGTTCCCGGCTAAACAGGTTCTTGAAGACAAGATCGATTCGGTCCGGATCAGGCTCGAATGCAGTAAGGGACTTATGGCGGCTTCCAACGGGTTATTGGAAAGTATTGTAAATACCGGTGGAGAGAACCATCTTTTCACATGGTGCTCACACTATCCCATGGCTTACTATCTGCTCTCTTTTGCCGTTGCGGATTACAGGGACTTCTCTTTCAGAACGGCCCTCCCGGGGGGTGCAGATTCTGTACTGGTCCAGAATTTTATTTACGATAGCGATGAGTTGGTAAGTGACTGGGAAGATGAGATACTTGCCACCGGTCCGCTGATCACTACTTTTTCAGAGATATTGAGTAACTATCCATTTGCCTCTGAGAAATACGGACAGGCCATGGCACCTATGGGGGGCGGCATGGAACATCAGACCATGACTACCCTGCACGATTTTGGTTTTTACCTGGTGGCGCATGAACTTGCCCACCAGTGGTTCGGCGACTATGTAACCTGCGGAAGCTGGCAGGATATATGGATCAATGAAGGATTCGCCTCCTATATGGAATATGTGGCTGCGCAACGTTTACTCGGACAGGAAGCTGCTGACGGATGGATGTCCAATGCCATGTCCATTGCGATGGGAGAGCGGAGTGGTTCGGTTTTTGTTCCTGCAGAAAGTATTTCGGATACTTACCGGTTGTTTGATTATGGCCTCAGCTATAAAAAAGGCGCTGTTCTGCTGCATATGATCAGGTATATTCTGGATAATGATGACCTGTTTTTTGAAATACTGAGGATATATATCACTCGTTATGGAAATTCCCTCGCCACAGGGGAAGACTTCAGGGAGGTCCTGGAAACTGAGAGCGGAACGGATTTCTCATGTTTTTTTAACCAGTGGTATTACGGGGAAGGATATCCCAGATTCAGCCTGAACTGGATTCAACAGGGTGATTCGGTGAAATTGTTTAGTGAACAGACGACTTCGGCACCCTCGGTAACACCTTTTTTCCGGACACCTTTCGAGATTGAATTAATATTTACAGATGGCACGAAAAAACGCCTCAGATTTATGCAGGATGAGCAGGATGAGCAATTTACCTTCTTTTCTGAAGGTGTTGTGCAGGATGTGCGGTTTGATCCCGATAACCATATCCTGAAGTCTTCTTCAGTTGTACAGCAGATCCCTGAGGGCAGGGATTTTACCTATGGTCCTAATCCTGTATCGGACGACCTTTTTATAAACTTTTTTAATACAAGTAACATTGATGAGGTGATGATTACAAACATTGCAGGGCAGCAAGTGTTTAAAAGGACATTTATCGAGAACCCCGCGTTATTCGACCTTTCCACGCTGGCCAGCGGGCCCTATTTGCTGGTTATGCAATGTGCAGACAGGACATATACTGAACGGATCCTTAAAATCACCAACTAAAACAGTGCAGAGTTCACAGTGCAGAGTGCATAACTAACTATTAACCATGAACTAACTATCCTAACCACTAACTAACCAACCCTTTCCCCATGAAAAAATTCGTCCCAGTTATTTCAGTCTCTGTTTTATTATTCCTTTCATGCGACAACAAACACACCTATCCGTTTCAGAACACCAAACTTGATTTTGATACCCGGGTGGAGGACCTGGTATCGAGAATGACACTGGAGGAGAAGGTTGGACAGCTTGGTCATTATGCAGATGCGATAGATCATCTGGGAATTCCGCAATATAACTGGTGGAATGAATGTCTTCACGGTGTGGCCAGGGCCGGAAAGGCAACAGTATTTCCACAGGCTATCGGTATGGCAGCCACCTTCGACAGGGAACTGATGTTCAGGATGGCGGACATCACTTCTACCGAAGCAAGAGCAAAATATAATGACTTTGCATCAAATGACAAAAGGGGGATGTACCAGGGATTGACCTTCTGGTCACCCAATATTAATATATTCAGGGATCCGAGATGGGGAAGGGGTCAGGAAACTTATGGAGAGGATCCTTATCTGACAGGCGAAATGGGAGTTCAGTTTATAAAGGGATTACAGGGTGACGATCCCCGATACCTGAAGGTA
>CAZIAU010000555.1:0-2907 GCA_964536755.1 uncultured Bacteroides sp.
TTTCCCCTTGAAAACCAGCTATTCCAGTTTGTCTACAATCAACGGTTGGTTTTCCAGTATCTTTATTGACCGATCTCAATATCATCGGGAGATTCATCCTTCCCGCCGGACTGCTCTTTTCCGTCCGGGAGGGGATTAGCTGATATCTCCTGATATGATTTTCTGTTTCGTGTCACATCGATGGCCAGGTAAAGTGCATTCCGGAATGAATCGGGTGATGCCTCATTTTTTCCTGCAAGGTCAAAGGCTGTACCATGAGCGGGACTGGTTCTGACTACAGGCAGTCCGGCAGTAAAGTTGACCCCTTTATCCATGCTGAGAGCCTTAAAGGGCGCCAGTCCCTGGTCATGATACATGGCCAGCACCGCGTCAAATTTTTTAAAGCGACCGGCTCCAAAGAATCCATCAGCCGCATAGGGACCAAAAGCCAGTATATTGCTGCTTTTTGCAAGGTTAATTGCCGGAATGATCAACTCCTGTTCTTCATTACCCAGCAAACCATCATCTCCCGCATGAGGATTAAATCCCAGTACGGCTATTCGTGGATTTCTTATCCCGAAATCCCTGAGCAGGGAATCTGAGAGAATTTTCAATTTCGCAGCCACAAGCTCCTTGGTTATAAGGGAGCTAAGACGGGAAACTGGTATATGACCGGTAACCAGACCAACTTTCATGATGTCACTTACCATCAGCATCATTACCTCATTGGAATTGAATCGGTCCTGCAGGTACTCTGTATGGCCATTATAGTTGAATTCGGCCTGCTGAATATTCTGTTTGTTCACCGGTCCCGTAACCAGGGCATCTATCTTTCCTGATTCCAGGGCATCGGTGGCCGCTTTCAACGCTCTGAAAGAAGAGATCCCGGCACTCCTGGTGGATTTGCCCAACTCTACCCTGATGTTGTCATCCACACAGTTTATCACGTAAACACGATTGCCTTTGGCTTCATCCGGAGAGTTAATGCTGGTGGGTGAAAAATCCTCAATATCCAGTGCTTTACGGTGGTAGGCGGCCACTTTCGGGGACCCAAAGATAACAGGTATACATATCTCGATGATACGGCTGTCCATCAGGGTCTTTATAATTACTTCATAACTGATCCCGTTAACATCACCATGTGAAATTCCAACTCTGATCTTTTCGCTCATAATAAGTGTAGTTATACTGACCGGTTAAGGAAATAATTGTAAAGCAGGCGCACACCCACACCACTTCCTCCCTTACCACGGTAATCGTAAGTGACCTTATTGTAGGAGGGTCCGGCTATGTCAAGATGGATATAGGGGTAGTCGGTGAAGTGTTCAAGAAATTTTCCTGCTGTGATAGCACCTGCATACTTACTTCCGATATTTTTAAGATCAGCAATATCCGACTTGAGTTGTTCCTTATAGTCATCCCAGAATGGGAATTCTGCAATCCTCTCAGAACTATAATCTCCGCTCTCTTTCAGACTGTCCATTATTTCCCTGCTGGCATTTCCCATCCCAACAATCCCGTATTTATCTATGGCTGCCTGGGCTGATCCTGTGAGGGTGGAAAGTTCTATGACCAGTTCCGGACCATATTGTTTGGCATAACTGAGTGCATCGGCGAGCAGCATCCTTCCTTCCGCATCTGTATTAAGTACTTCAACCGTAGTGCCGTCATACATGGTTATCACATCACCCGGAACATATGCGTTTCCGTCGGGACGGTTATCGGTGGCCGGGATCAATCCGATAATCCAGACCGGTATCCGGTTTTTGGCTAGAGCATACAGTGTACCGGCCACAGCAGCAGCTCCGCCCATATCGCTTTTCATGTAATCCATCGAATCATGTGTGGGTTTCAGGCTCAGTCCGCCCGTATCAAACACAACTCCCTTGCCAACCAGGACAATTGGATTATTATTTAGTGCACCATCAGGTTTCCAGGTTAGAATTGAGAAGGTGGGAGGATCTGTGCTGCCCCTGTTCACTGCCAGCAAACCTCCCATCTTAAGAGATTCAATCTTCTTTTTATTAAATACTTCCACTGAGAAACCCGATTCGTCCCCCATTTTCTCTATCTCAACAGAAAGTTGTTGGGCAGTCAGGAATGACAGGGGTTCGTTTATCAGATCCCGTGTCCGGTAAACTGCGGTGACCAGGTTTTGCAGTTTTTCTACCCGGTCAAAGTTCAAAAGTTCATCAAAAATGAGGATCTCTTTTAATTTAAATTCTTTTTCCGATACGCGGGTGTAATATTTAAGGAATTGATAACTGGTCAGTGCCAGTCCCTCTGCGAAGGCTATGCTCTCCTCAGCTTCCACACCTCCGTTGATCACTGTTACCGATTTTATATCATTTTCATTCAGAATGGAGTGAATTTTGTGACCGGCTATCCTTGCAGATTCCAACCGGATAAATTCAGGTGAATCATTATTTTCCAGTTTCCGGAAGATGACCAGGTGGTCCAACTGGTTCAGTACAACTGTATCCTTTTCATTTTCAAACCGCTCAAGAACATGATTTACCTGATCTGATTGAGAGATATAATCATTGGCATCCTGGCCATTTCTGACAAGGATTATCCTGCTGCTCTTTACTCCTGTTTCTGTTGTCTTAATTATTTTCATTCTTCTTCAATTGCTAATTGAGAAATTGTTGATCATCGCATAGGGGGAGCCTGAATGTAAATATGGAACCCTCGCTGGGTTTACTGGTAATACTGAGCTCTCCGCCATTTTTGGATATCAGGTCCCTGGCCAGTTGTAATCCCAGTCCGGTTCCAAGCTCGCTCTCTGTCCCTGATGAAGAACCCAGGTGGCCTTCGCTTTTAAAGCGGGCCAGGATTTCGGGTTTTATCCCAATCCCGGTATCAATTACTGACAGACACACCTTACCTTCTTCTTTATGCCCTTCGACGGTAATAGAACCCTTTCTC
>CAZIAU010000556.1:0-2907 GCA_964536755.1 uncultured Bacteroides sp.
CTGTGCCTCACATTAGATGAACTTCGTTCCATTACTGAAGAAGTTAAGAAGATCTTAAACATATTTAAAACCCAACCAATGCAAAGACGTTCATTTATCAAAACCAACGCTGCTGTTTCAGCAGCACTGCTTACCGGAGGCCTATCCCGGGTTTCTGCCAATACCGGACAGGAAACTCTGGTCGAAAAACACAGTTTCAAACTCAAATATGCACCTCACTTCGGGATGTTCAGAAATTCGGCAGGAGAGGACCTACTGGATCAGCTGCAGTTTATGGCTGATGTTGGTTTTACTGCTATGGAGGATAACGGAATGAAAAAAAGGGAGATCTCCATGCAGGAAAAAATAGCCGGTAAAATGGCCAGCCTGGGTATGGAAATGGGAGTTTTTGTAGCCCATACCATCTACTGGAAAGAACCGGACCTGGTACGCGGAGATCAGGATAAACTGGAGAAGTTTCTTAAAGAGATACGGGAGTCGGTGGAAGTGGCCAAAAGAGTTAACGCAACATGGATGACCGTGGTTCCCGGTCATGTTGACCTTCAAATGAACCTGGGATATCAGACCAGCAACGTGGTGAATGCCCTGAGACGTGCCAGCGAGATCCTGGAACCTCACGGCCTTGTAATGGTGCTGGAACCACTGAATTTTTTTAATCACCCGGGATTATTCCTGAAAGATGTACCTCAGGCTTACCAGATTTGCAACGCTGTCAGCAGCCCTTCCTGCAAGATACTGGATGATCTCTATCATCAACAGATTCAGGACGGTAATCTGATTCCCAATATGGACAGGGCATGGGATGAACTTGCATATTTCCAGGTTGGAGATAATCCTGGACGGAAGGAGCCCACCACCGGAGAGATAAATTACCTGAACGTTTTCAAACATATTCATGAAAAGGGTTTCGATGGGATTATCGGGATGGAGCATGGAAATTCAATCCCCGGCAAAGAAGGTGAAGAAGCCCTGATCAAAGCATATGCCAGTGTGGATAGTTTCTGAGGGGCATCACTCAGAAATATATAAAGAGGGTTATTCCGGGGCAGATCCGGCCACCGGGACAGATTTATCCATATCTACCGGGCCCAGTTTGATCTCTCCTTTCGGACCCAGTTTCAGATTGGATCCCATCATCTCTTCCCAGGTAACTTTCTTCCCGGTATAGGCAGACTCTCTTCCCATAATAGCAGTAAGTACTGACCTGGCAGTTTCTTCAGCCTCAACTATCTGGTTACCGCTTCGGATGGCAGCCACCAGGTCAATGTGTTCCTGGACATAGGGATTATTTTCAGTGGCTTCGCCCTCGTCATTCGTTGGAGATGCATATTCATAAATTAGATTACCTTCAGTATCGTAAATGTGGTGAAGGTCATGACTGTCAGTCAGTGAATAGCCTTTTGAACCCCTGATCTGCTCACTGACATTGTTTGCACAATCATCTATCTGCCGGCACATGCTGTCCATATGCACATTTTTATCATATATGAAATCTACGCTGAAATTATCATAGCAGTCACCGGTAAGTCTCCTTAACCTGGAGCCCATTCCAACTGCTTCAACAGGCGCATTTCCTACAAACCAGTTGCTTACGTCAATGTTGTGAACATGCTGTTCCACAATATGATCACCGGAAAGCCAGGTCCAGTTCACCCAGTCCCTGATCATATATTCCATTTCGGTCCAACCGGATTGCTTTTCCCTGTGCCAGAGTTTGCGTTGATTCCAGTACACGTTGGTGGCTACAATGTCGCCCATCATTCCCGCCTTTATCCGGGCAAGAATATTCCGGTAAGAAAGCTGATGACGGCGCTGGGTACCGGTTACCACGCACAATCCTGCAGCTTCGGCCTGTTTTGAAGCAGCCATAACGGCACGGGCACCCACCGGATCAACTGCCACAGGTTTCTCCATAAATATATGCTTACGGGCTTCCACACAGGCCTGGAAATGCTCCGGACGGAAGTATGGAGGAGTGGCCAGGATTACAATATCCACACCCGAATCAATTACCTTTTTATAAGCATCAAATCCGGTGAAACACATGGAATCATCCAGTTCAGCACTTCTCTGTTCTTTAAGTTCTTTACGGAATTTATCAATCCTGTCCTGAAAAACATCGCCTGCTGCTACAATATTAAGATTAGGACCAGCATCCAGATGGTTTATGGCAGCTCCCGTTCCGCGTCCACCGCAGCCCACAACACCCGCTTTGAGGGGTTCCCCGTCGGGAGCGGTCTTTAAAAATTCCGGGACTACCACCGCGGCAGGTTTCTCCCCTGAAGAGCATGTCCTGATGAGCTGACTTGCACCTATTACCCCAACAGCACCTATGGCTGCCGAGTTACCTAAAAATTTACGTCTGCTAGTTTTCTTAGTTGATTCCATCTTGGATGATTTTAAAATTATTTTACATTACCGATGTAAGTTACTGATTATTCTGTATCAGTGGTTCATTATAGTCACAAACCACCCTGAATCCCACGTAAAAACAGTCTGAATACCACCAGACACTTTTAGGGATCTGAGGATCGGTCTTAAGCCATGAAACGGATTGCGTGGCCTCACGGGATGCACAGCGAACGTTCTCCGCACCGTCCCTGAAGGAACCACCACGGATGACGTATTCTTCACCCGATGCAGGTCCGGCAGGATCGGAGAGTAGACCCCCCGGATATTGCGCATATGCATCCTGCTCATACCAGTCAGAACAAAATTCGGATACATTGCCAAGTGTATTGACCAGACCGAATGGATTCTCCCGGGTTAATCCGGGTGGTGCTGTTCTGGCTCTGCTGTTCTCCGCATAGATGATATAACTGCTGATTTCGCTTGTATCGACACCGAACAACCGGTTTCTGATACCTCTGTTCACAAAACGTTTTGGATCTCCTTCGAAGAAATAGG
>CAZIAU010000557.1:0-2906 GCA_964536755.1 uncultured Bacteroides sp.
AATAAAAGATATATCTTTAATTAATGAGTTACAGTTGCGAAAGGTGCTTAAACCTGCCTTTCTGTCCCCGCGATATATCCGGAATCCGGAGTCATTGTCGAAACTGGACGGTTTGAAGCAGGGTCAACTTATTAGCAACCTGATATAAAATGAAGCACTATGAAAATTGGATTTGTAGTAAATGATGTACAAACTGAACAAAGCGGTTATACAACCACCCGGCTCGGAATGTGGGCAATTAACCGGGGGCATGAAGTGTGGGTAATCGGATTGGGTGACTTCGCCTACGATCCGGATGAGAACATTAGGGCACGAGCATACAGTGTACCTAAAAAAATATATAAGACGACTGAGTCCTATTTAAAGGCACTTCAGAGCAAATCCCGTGTCATGGATCGTATAACAGTGGATGAACTTGATATTCTGATGCTCAGAAGTGACCCGGCCAATGAAACGGGGGCCCGCCCATGGGCTGTCACTGCCGGCATTAATTTTGGCCGTATTGCCATGAGGCATGGAGTAATTGTGCTCAATGATCCCAATGGATTATCAAAGGCCCTGAATAAAAGTTACTTTCAGCTCTTTCCTGAAGAGGTACGGCCACGAACAATGATAACAAGGGACATTGGAGATATTAAACACTTCGTCAGCGAACATGGTGGTCATGTGGTATTAAAACCGTTGCAGGGATCAGGCGGTTCGGGTGTATTTCTGTTAAAACCCGAAGACAAGTCCAACCTGAACCAGATTGTTGAGGCCCTGCAAAGAGACGGTTATATCATCGCCCAGGAATATCTGCCGGCAGCCCAGGATGGAGATATCCGGCTTTTTATGATGAATGGTGCACCATTACGTTACAAAGGAAAATATGCTGCTTTCAGGAGACAGAGATCGGGAGATGACATGCGAAGCAATATTCATGCGGGAGGAAAATTACGACAGGCCGAAATAACCAAACAACACCTGCAACTGGCAGAAATTGTACGTCCAAAACTTGTTCAGGACGGAATGTTCCTGGTTGGACTCGATATTGTCGGAGATAAGCTTATGGAGATCAATGTGTTCAGTCCCGGTGGCCTGGGAAGTGCACAGATGTTTGAGAAAGTGAACTTCAACATTGCAGTTCTGGATGCCCTGGAACGGAAGGTTGAATATATGAGTTATTACAACAGGAATTTCGATAATGACGAAATGGCTACACTTTAGTCCACAGGAGGACTAAAGCCACTTTTTCCTTCTAAAATAGATAAGTAACCCGATCCCGACTGCTAATACAACAATCCAGAAGATAAGATAACTGTACCTGTATTTCAGTTCCGGGATATTTTCGAAATTCATTCCGTAGACCCCTGTAATAAATGTTAATGGTATGAAGATCGACGCAAAGATGGTCAGCACTTTCATTACTTCATTAATGCGGTTGTTTACAATTGTACTGTAGATATTCAGATGATCTGATATCATTCCGCTGTAAAGTTCTATGGCATCTGTGGCCTGTACCACCAGGTCATTCAGATCTCTTAAAAAATGGTAGTATTTCTCCTGGAAAAGGGTGCTTTCAGATTTTAACAGGCGAGCCATCAATTCCAGAACGGGCCGGACCGATTTCCGGAGAAAAGAAAGTTCTGTCTTGAGCAGGTAAATATCCTGGACCAGTGATTTATCGGGATTGCCAAATACCTTCTTCTCCAGCTCTTCAACCTGGCCGCCAATCGTTTCAATAAGGATAATATAATTGTCCGCAATGGTGTCCAGCAATGAATAGGCCAGGTAATCGGGATCATTCAGTCGGGTCCTTCGGTTTCTATTTCGAATTCTTTCCCGGACCGGATTGAAAACATCCCCTCTCTGTTCCTGCAGGGTAAGGACAAAGTTTTTACCGAGCACAATGGTGATTTGCTCTGCTGAGATCTTTTTAAATTCTGTATCATATGAGAGCATTTTCAGAATGAATGCATCAAATCCGTCTCCGTCTTCATAGATGGGCCTCTGGTCAGTATTGAGGATATCTTCAAGAAACAGGGGAGGCAGCTCAAATATCTCTCCTGCCTTCCGGATAAGTTCCGTGTCATGGATACCGTAAATATTGATCCATGAAACCCGGTCATTCTCTTTGCATTTGATTGCTTCATCAATGGATCCCAGTTCCTTTTCAACCAATTGTCCAGCATCATACTCTATAAGCTGGATAACCGGGCGGTCCATCTTCTGTCTTCCGATCAGTACCAGGGAGCCCGGAACCTGTCCCTTGGATGCAATCCTGTCTTTCAGAAATCGAGCCATGATTATTTATTTTTAGATCCAGTATCTGAATCAGTCTTTTTTGAAGAGGGAATCATCAGCCCAATAATTACCCCTGCAGCAAGACAGCAGAAGATCAGGAGAGCCCGGGGTATTTTAATACTCCAGAACCACAGCTGCACATTTACTATTTCAGTATTCTGCAGTGCAAAAACTATAAGCAGGATTGCCAATACGATGATTATGATTGTCTTGATTTTCATGATCATAATATAATAAAAATATTGAAATATGGTGCATGGTGTTACTAACACCGATCAACGAGTATAATAAGTAATTTACCTAAAGGCCTGTCCTGCCTGAATTACCTTCAATAGGCATAAATACTTCCTGATAAAAATAGGCTTTACTGCTCTGGTAGAGGATCTTTGAAGCAACTAATATTATCTCAATTTAATAAGAAACGAAGTTCAATGAATAGTTCTATATATACCGGATTGACCGATGAGCAACTTATAGGGGAATCCCTGAAGGGAAATAGCACCTGCGTTGGAATCTTATACAGCAGGTACTATTCCAAAGTCTATTCCAGGTGCATTTCATTTGCCAGAAACAATGATGATGCCTTCGATATGACTCAGGTTATTCTTTTTAAGGCCATATGT
>CAZIAU010000558.1:0-2905 GCA_964536755.1 uncultured Bacteroides sp.
ATATTGAAAATAAGTTACATCATTCACACATTTTGAGTGTACGAAGAGTTACAGTGCAGAATCCGTATGCAGAGAACCACCTATTCCGGGTCTAATAGAGCATACCTGTCCGGAAGGTACTTACAAACAGTCTATGAAGTCTAGCCTCTTATTAGTTTACCTGATGCTTCTAATTAGGTTGGTTTTCGACAATAAATTATCGAATATAAAAATAATGTAATTGTCAGCTTCCGTTAAAATTGGCCAGTCAAAATTGGAATCTCATAAGATTTTCTAACCGTCAACGCCCCCGCCAACGACAACAAAAAAGGCCTCGCAGATCATTGATCTGCGAGGCCTTGCGGCGTTAAGACATGCTGCCAGCCACACCACTTATTTCTTTACGGGTTGTTATAAGTTTTTGCACTGACAGTGAAAAATCAGGCGATCAGGTTCCCATTTCAACTTCAGAATTTAACTTGAAGAGTAAAACAAGGAAAAACTAAGCAAACAAAATCATCAATCCTGGCATCAACTAATTCTAATGAACCAAATTACAGACACAAACGTAATAGGCAGCAAGAGATATTACAATCCAATGTTAGATTGTCCTTTGGGACAGATAGAAAATAATTTAATTTTACATTGGTATAAAATTTTTCCACATGAGAACATTAAGACTTATATTTTTGATTGTCATTGTTGTGATGATTGTTTCCTGCGAGAAAAGCCCGGACGATAACAGCGGGCAGAATGACAAAAGCAACCTGGTAATTATCGAAAATGATATTAATGAGCCCACCACCTGGTCGGGTGATTCGGTTTACCTGATAAAAGCCTGGGATTTTTACGTAGAAAACACACTGGTTATTGAACCAGGTGCCGTGATAAAGTTTCATCCCTCGGAGGGTCCGGGCATGGCCCTTTCCGGCAGTGGAACTGTTATAGCAAACGGAACAGCTGCTAAACCCATTGTCTTTACCTCATTCAAGGATGACAGTAAGGGTGGTGATACTAACGGGGATGGTGAAGCAACCAGTCCTGCAGCCAAAGACTGGGGTAATATTAACACAAACGGAACTAATGGATCTGTTTTTACCTACTGTGAATTTTACTATGGTGGGAAAGGCAGCTATTCCGCCACTTTATCCGTCGAGGCAGGTTCCAGGTGCACTGTCAGTAATTGTACTTTCGCCCATAATGCCGGAGATGATGCCAGCGGATGGTACGGAGCACTCGATTTTTCCTCTGCAGATAAAAGTAGTATCCTGTCAGGTAACATTTTTTATGATAACGTCAGGCCCCTTTCGATTATGGCCGATATGAGTGTGCCGGATGACCAGGTCTTCCATGATCCGGATGATGCTTCGGTGACCAACCAGTACAACGGAATTTTTGTCGAGACCATAAATGAAACTACCCGCGCAAATGTTTCCTGGCAGGAGACCGAAGTGCCTTTCGTCATTGATGACAACGACTGGTGGATCGTTTCGGGTGCTTCCCTGACACTTGGAGACAATGTGGTTTTGAAATTCAGGCCGGGCAGCGAGCTCGTCCTTGATGAGGGGCCATCTTCTCTAATCAATAACGATGGCACAGGAGTATATTTTACCTCTTACAAAGACGACACAAAGCTGGGAGATACAAACGGTGACGGATCTGTAAGCTCACCCGTAAAAGGTGACTGGCTAGGTATCTTCGACAATTCTGCAAGCTTTATGCTTTCCTGGTCAAACATCCTGTATGCCCAGTATCCTGAATGATTGAGGGTCTTATATTCAATCAATTCAGCCTTGAACAATCCTTTAAAATCTTTTTTCTAATGCATAATTGGTGATCCTTATACTTTTCCAGAATCTCCTTGGCTTTCGGAAGGATCGGCACTTGATACGGTTTCTTTGTTTTTTTACGGATGATCTGCATCCATTTTTCTCCATCCATTCCGGTGATAATATCATCAGGGGACAGGTTAGCAACCTCAGCGTATGCAAATCCAGAGTAGCAGCAGAATACGAAGATATCCCGGATAACATTCAGACGTTCGACCTTAAAATCAGTTTCTTCAATTCGATCCAATTCTTCTCGTTCCAGATATTCAATCTTTTTTTTGGCATTTGGATTTTATATCCCGGAAACGGATGACGATCCAACATTCCCTTTTGGATGGCAATATTTAGCACACGGGTGAATCGTTGGTAGTGTTTATAACAGGTGGTCGTGCTATTATCAAATCGTTCCCTAAGAAAAATTTCGAATCCCCTCATAAAATCATAGTTGAGTTCATATAGGAAGATATCACTCCTTCGGAATTTCAGTTTCAGGTATTGAGATAACCGTAACCGTGTATTGGTATATTTGATAATGGTGGCTTGCGGGTATTCCTTCCCTTTTAACCTTTTCATCATCTTCAGGTGTTGATCATATACTCTCATCAGGGTCATTTGATGTTCTTCTGTTCCCTCCAATTTTTTCTTTATCATTTCAACTGTGAAGGGTTTACCTTTGATGGTAAGTTCATTGGTGATCTGAAGAATCTTGTGCTTTAATCCATCCAGTTGGGAATTGATTGATTCTGCATCTGGATTATTCCCACGCACCCGCATGGTTTTTTTATCCCAATTGTATTCTTTTACAACCAACCCTGTACTTTTTGTAAAGAACTCGTAATTGTTTCGAACCCTAAGATAGATCGGGGTCAGTTTTTTTTGGTTTGACCTTGCCTTGTAAAGCCAGAACGTGATTTTTACTTTGCTATCCATAACTAATAATTTAAAAGTTAGACATCTCTGTAATCCACGTCCAATGGGAGATAGCGAAGATCGATTAGCCGTTTTTGCATGCATTTGGACTTTTTTAAATACCTGAATACAGAAAATGCTACTTTTGGCTACTTTTCCTTGCCCCTAAACAGGATAAAACGAAAAGT
>CAZIAU010000559.1:0-2905 GCA_964536755.1 uncultured Bacteroides sp.
CATCATGGAATAATCCACCGCCACACTGCTCTGGATCCAGTTACGGATCTGGTTGGCCATCAACGAATCCAGCCCGTATTTTGTCACCGGTTCGGTCGGATCAACTTTGTCTGGCGAAGAGCCCAGGACCCTGGCAAATGTATCACGCAGGTGGGTTCCCAGGATTTCTATCTGTTCCTCCCTGGCCAACTTCTTTAAAGTTTTATTTAAACTACTATTGCCGGCACCTGATGAGGAAGCAGCTGACAGCTCCTTCTCTTTGATCAGGTGGCCGAAACGGCTGGTTTCTGCCGAATGGGGATAGAAATTACCCACCATTTCCCAGTCAGAATCGGTAGCTACCCGCTGAACCGGGTTTGTCAGCAGCATTTGCTCCAGGATGTCGGTCGATTGTTTCAGGGTAAATGTTTTCCATCCCTGCTTGTAAAGCAATCCGCCCACATTGCCGCTTCTTGCAACAAATCCCACATCCCCGAGCACACCCCAGTTGATGGTCATGGCAGCCATTCCCCTGGATCGCCTGAATTGTGCGAAATTCTCCAGGAAACTGTTTCCTGCCACATAACTCACCTGACCGGGATTCCCGTAAATGGAAGAGATAGAGGAGTAGAGAACAAAATGATCTAATTCCATATCTAATGTAGCCTCATGCAGGTTCCAGCAGCCGATGCTCTTAGGAATAAAGACTTTCAAATAGCGCTCATGGTCTATTTCCGGAATACTTCCATCATCAAGAACCATTGCCGCATGTTGAATTCCTCTCAAGGAGGGCATGGTATCCTTCACCTCCTGCATGATCCGGTTTACGTCATACCTGTTTGAAACGTCACCTTTGGCAATCATCACATCCACACCCCTTGCACGCATCCGGCCAACGGTATCCTTCTCCGCATCAGTTTTTGGCCCTGACCTGCTCATGAGTACCAGGTTTCTGGCACCCTTGGTGGTCATCCAGTCCGCCACAGCCAGTCCGAATCCGGAACACCCGCCGGTGATCAGATAGGAGGCTTTCTCATTAAAGCGGATCTCTTTGGGAGGAGCCACCTGTACTTCACCGTCCATGCCAATGACGATCTTGCCAATGTGCCTTGCTCCGGCCATAAACTGGAAGGCTTCCCTGATTTCGGACATGGGAAAGACAACTGAAGGATGAACGGGGAATTTATTTTCAACGAAATAGTCAATAGCCTCCTGGAACAGATCACCGCTGAATTGCTCTTTCTGTTTGAACAGCCTGTCCACATCCACTCCAAAATAGGAGAGGTTATTTCCAAAGGGCTGGAGGCCGAGCTTACTGTTGCGGTAAATATCTGTTTTGCCGATCTCAACAAACCTGCCGTATGGTGCCAGGCACCTGATGCTTTTGTAGATGGCCTCGCCCGAAAGGGAGTTGAGTACGATATCCACACCCTCTCCGTTGGTAAGCTCCATGAGCTGGTCTGCAAATTCCAGAGTCCTGGAGTTCAGAATATGGTCCGGATGCACTCCAATGCTTTCGATATAGGCTTTTTTCTCCTGACTTCCTACAGTTGCATAAATTTCCGCGCCGGTTGCTCTGGCAATATGAATGGCAGCAATACCCACACCACCTGCAGCGGCATGGATCAGGATCTTCTCGCCTTTTCGTATGCGGCATAAATTGACAAGGGAATAATAAGCTGTCACATAGACCACAGGCAATGTGGCGGCATCACGGAAAGAAATGTCCGCGGGTTTCCGGACCACATGGAACGCCTTGGGGTAGGCATATTTGCCCAGGCAGGAAGGCGCTGTGGCCATTACCTCATCGCCCACCTTCAGACCCCGAACCTCTTTCCCGATGGCGGTAATCACCCCGGCACACTCCAATCCCATGGTTTTTCCAAACAATCCACCACTAATGGCATCATTGGAAAGCAGGCCCATAGCGAGCATAATGTCCCGGAAATTCAGGGCAGATGCCCTGATGTCAATTTCCACCTCATCACTCTCCGGTTCCATCCGTGCAGTTTCCCTCACCACAAGGTGATCGAGCACTCCGTAATCATCAATCGTCAGCGTATAGGTAGAATTTTCGGCCGACAATGTACGCTGGGCACGTTGTGCAATGTTGTCGGTGGATATTCTTTCCAATCTGTTGATGTACCGCTTCTTTCCGCGGAAAGCAATCTCATCCTCGTTGTCTCCTGCCAGGATCTCTTCAATGAAGGCATCAATCTCATCATCACTCACCGGGGCATTGAAATCGACCATGGTAGAATTAAAAACAGGAAATTCATTGATAATCACCCGGTTAACGCCGCGCAAACCAGCCTGTGACAACTGAACCGTTTCCGGAATTCCTCCTACTGATTGCGCCCCTGAAGTGATCATCCAGATCTCCGGATTCTTTTCAAAATTGGTATCATTCAGTTTTTTCATCACATTCATCATGGTACGGGATGATTGATCCTCTGCCTCCAATATTGCAGCGATGCTGAGCTGCCCGTTGGGGACCGAATCGAGACCCCACAAAAAGATGATTCCCTGGAAATCTCCCTTTTTGATCATCAGGTCGATGAGACGGTTCACATCCTCCTGGCTTCCTTGATCGATCTCGTATGCTAAATCAGAAAGCTCTCTGAATTCCTTACCGCGTGTAATCAAAGTGGATTGCTTATCAAGGGCTGTCTGATCGGCGAAAACGAGCCATTCTGCTGCTCCAAGCTTTGGGGATTCCTCCAGCGCTTTGTTGGTCAGATCCAGCTTCTTATTCCTGGCCAGGATCACACTCTGACAGGATTGGTCATTTTTTTCAAAATCACTGTATACAGCTACATCCGAGAAGCTTTCCCCCTCCAGCACCTCTTTCCACCGGTCCGGTCCCAAAGTGGCATGATCGGGCCGGATATCGGTATCCTCGAAGAGCCACCAGCCTTCGGTCATT
>CAZIAU010000560.1:0-2900 GCA_964536755.1 uncultured Bacteroides sp.
GGTCTGGTGGTTGATCCGGACACAACATTGATCTCCGGCGCTGCTGTCTGGATTGAGAAGGATACTCTGATAGCTACAGCATATACTGGTGATGACGGGTATTATGCCATTCCGGGACTTCCTGCCGGGACATACTCCATGTCTGCATCAAAGGAAGGATTTGATACTGTATCGTTTGACGGGGTTGAGATTATTGAAGGTAATATTACCGTTCAGGAGTTTGTATTGAGTCCCCTTGTTGAATAGGGGAATCCTTCACATCAACCTCAATTCTATACTTATTCTATACCGACCGGGGAGAAGGTATATCGAATTCAGCATTACGCGGATCAGCCAGCAACCTGTTGGCTTCTACCGAATGGTCCCCCACAAAATGTTCTGCCTCACCGTCAAATTCCAGCCAGGGTCCGACTACATATTCAGCTTTGTCTTCAGGAACGCCCATGCCATCGCGGGCAATGGAATGAATCTTCATGAATTCTTCATAAGCCACCGAATTGTCACCAAATCTCCCTGCCTTGGCATTAAAAGGCACCTTTTTACCCAACCGGTAGGATGTATTCATCAGGTGTCCAAGTGTGCAACTGTAATGTGCATCATTCATATTGCCGTTGGCCATTGAGGGATCGTTGGCACGGCATGCTGCCACGAAACTGCCCCAGTGTCCTCCCGGATGTATTTTGACTTCTTTGATCGGTACATCCCTTGGTGCACTGCCATTGTGAGAGATATATTCACCGCCACTGAGCCTTCCCCCGTCCTCAAAATAAAACCGGTTTGTGACTTCCCTCTCGTATCCTTCGTAGTTCACATTTCTTACATTAAAGAACACCTGCTGACCGTTGGCAAATTCGGCAATGGCAAACATGGTATTGGGAGTCTGGCCCTGATCCTCCCATGAGAACCTTCCTCCCAGGGCCATAACACGGACAGGGTGTGTATTTTCAACTTCCTCGTCAAGTGCCCAGTAGGCCACATCAAGCTGGTGGGTCCCCTGGTTGTTCAGTTCTCCGTTACCTACCTGCCAGAACCAGTGCCAGTTGTAATGTACCAGATTTTTATGGAATTTATCAATAATTGCCGGGCCTTTCCATAAATTCCAGTCCAGGTGTTCGGGAGGAGTTGAATATGGTTCAAAACCAATTCCCTGTCGCGGTTTGCAGGCAAATCCATGAGACACTATCATTTTGCCATACTTGCCGGAACGAACATCAGATATCTGTTTGGCCCATTCGGGATCACTGCGCCGCTGGGTGCCGTGCTGCACGACAATACCATATTTTTCTGCAGCGGCCAGAGCAACCCGGCCTTCATAAATATCATGACTGGCAGGTTTTTCAACGTAACAGTGCTTCCTTGCCTGGGCAGCCCAGATAACCATCAGTGAATGCCAGCTGTTGGGTGTAGCCACACTGATGGCATCTACGTTCGGATCGTCAAGTACCCGACGTACATCCTTAACTCCTTTAACTCCTGAGCTGAGCCCCTCCTCCCTGTTGCGCAGCTCATTTATCCGGCTCTCGAGCACCAGGCTGTCTGGATCTACCAGATAGGCGATCTCAACATTTTCCTGTCCGTTGAATCCGTCGATGTGGCTTTTACCACGTCCATTTAAACCACATATAGCAACCCGGAAACGGTCGTTAGCCCCAATAATCGAGGCATAAGACCTGGCACTGAAGCCCATTCCCCCGATGGTTATACCTGCCGTGCCGATGGCACTTTTCTTGATAAAATCTCTTCTGTTTGTCATAGTATGTTAATTTTTTGATCCTTTTTCAATCGGATCATTATTTGCAGAGTAGAAAATAATTTATAACATCTTCAGGATCATTCCTGGTGGTAGCTGCCGTAACCGCATCCACACTTTTATCAACATTGCCGATTCTCAACACAACTACTGCTTTGTATCCTGATGGGATTTGAAAACTCTCTCGTTCAGAGTTGATATTCCCTGCGGGACTGCCATATATGCGAGCACCCAAACCAAGTCCGTGTGCAGCTATAAACATATTTTCCGCAGCCAGTCCGCAATCGAAATCAGGTGTGGCCCCGCTTTCTGATTCAATCCCTGAAATAACTATCAGTACATTTCCGGGAACTGTATTATCAATAATCTCCCTCATAATGGTTTCATCCTTTATTACAGTGAACTTCCAGGGCTGATTGTTATGTGCACTTGGAGCTTTTATACCGCACTTCAGGATCAGATCAAGCTGCTGATCCGTCACCGGTTCTGATGAGTATGCTCTTTCTGAGAATGCTGAAAGGAGGGTGCTGGTTACGCTATTATCTGTGAACTGAGCATACAATTTTGTGGCTCCGAAAAAAATAATAACGAATAGTGTAAATCTGATTTTCATGGCTGATCTTTTTGAGTTTCCATTTTTCATTCCTGAATCCATTGTTGAATCCCTGGTTCTCCAGTATCATCCTGTGAATGGATTGAATACCTCGGGAAAAACAGCTTGTAGGATCTGTGTCTGAGGCGTGAAGTCCTTACCGCCATAATAGATTCCTTCAGGGAATTCATATTGCCCCTGCAGGGCAGCCTGTCTTAATGTGGACATCGACTCCTTCAGAATATTCCAGATAGCAACCAGATAGAAGAACTGATTGCCCAAGCTGTTCTTATTTACTTCTCCCCGGGGGCAAAGCAGTCCATAGAGGTCCCCGTAACCCGGATTACTATTCTCAAAGATTGATTTATCCGTTCCGCAATTCCGGTTAAGGTCAACGTTAAATTCAGTGGCCTTCCTGAAATACTTAAAACCATAAGGGTTGAACGCATGGATCAACAGGACTCCCATATCCTTTGTCATCTGATCATCTAAAATTTCATTGAGAAACATCTGTTGAATGGCGCTGCCCGTGTAACCCTCAATCCCATGAGTACCTGA
>CAZIAU010000561.1:0-2374 GCA_964536755.1 uncultured Bacteroides sp.
GAATGCATAATATTTCTCATCCTGGCAGATCTGGTATGAAGGGATCTCTCCTGCAACTATCCTCGAGAAAATTGTTTTCATAAGTAATTATCAATTGATTACTGTTTAAAGTGAAATGTCCAGGATTTCAAATGAAATTACCCCCGATGGAACCCTAATATCCACCACATCACCAACTTTTTTCCCCAATAAGCCTTTTGCAATGGGCGTAGCAACTGATATTTTACCACTTTTTATATCAGACTCACTCTCTGAAACCAGCATGTATTCAACCAGTTGATTATTCTTGGTGTTTTTTATCTTCACCTTGTTGAGTATCTGAACATGGGATGTATCTATCTTCGATTCGTCAATGATCCTTGCATTGGCAATCATATCCTCAAGCCTTGCTATTTTCATCTCTAGCAACCCCTGGGCTTCCTTGGCTGCATCATATTCTGCATTTTCGGACAGGTCGCCTTTATCCCTTGCATCAGCAATCTGAATTGATATAGCCGGTCTCTCGACCGATACCATATGCTCCAGTTCTTTTTTTAATTTGGCCAGTCCCTCCTCCGTCATATAAGAAGCTTGTGCCATAACAATGTCTCCTCGTTAACTTTATAAAAACAAAAAGAATTCCGCCAGAACCGGAACTCTTCCAAATGTAAAATTACAAAAAAATATTAATAATCAAGTCGATTGATGATGGTTGAGTAAACAACCGCTGTTCCAGCCTCAAATCTTCGTATTGCTTCACAATAATCGATCCCTTCAACTTCATCGAGTTCAATTATCTCCAGTGGATCAGTAACCATTTCCTCAATCAGGCTCCCGCCCAGATCTCCCTGTTCACCCGTGTTTTTAAGTGTCAACTCATATTCTTCCATCAAAGTCAGGGGTTTAGGCGCATCGTCGTATCCAGGTTCAGTCTCTTCCTGTGGCAGGTCCGTTTCGGCTTCCTGGATATCCACTGTATACTGCTCTTCCCGGGGATCCATTGCATACTGCTCTTCCTGATCCGGGTTGAAGGCTTTCTCCAGGTTTTCCATGAAACCCGTTACCGGACTCCCTTTTCCTTTTCCGGCACCTTTGCTGCCTGGCTTCTTTTTACCCATTAATCCTATAATTACAACGATCAGTGTAATTATAATGTAAAATATGTTGCCAATATCAAAATCCATTTCTTATCCTACGGGACAATAATATTATATACAAGGAGTTAAAAATACAAAAAATAGATGATTTTCTTACATTTGAGCAAGAATGCTACCTTCAAAGATCTTCAGGGATATAATTTTGGTTTCTTTGTTATCCGGATTGTGCTTTATTTCCTGTGAAACCAACCGGGACAAGATTATTCCATACGTTAAAGTTGATAAGTACCTTCTGCTCTATGCCGATCTGGCCGATATGGGTATTGGCACAGCCAAGTTGATCAATGGTGAGGGTTACCAGGGAATAGTACTATACCGTGAATCTGACCTGGAATTTTACGCATATGACAGAACCTGTACCATGTTCCCGGAACATGATGAAGCTGTTGTGGAGGACACCACATTTTATGGAGTATTCAGATGTCCCCAGTGCAATTCAACCTACCTGTTAATGAATGGTGCCGAGCCAAACTCCGGGCCTGCACAATTTCCCCTGGTGCAGTACCAGACTTCTATCCAGGGTGACGTCCTGCATATTTACAATTAATACCTGTAATGTTCAGGTTTATACGGACCCTCCACATTTACACCCAGGTATTCGGCCTGCTCCCGGGTTAGCCTGGTAAGCCTGACTCCCAGCTGATCAAGATGCAACCGGGCTACCTCTTCATCCAGGTATTTTGGAAGCATATAAACCCCGGTATCATACCTGTTTTTCCACAGGTCAAGCTGGGCAAGGGTCTGGTTGGAAAATGAATTGCTCATCACAAATGAAGGATGACCAGTGGCGCAACCCAGGTTCACCAGTCTGCCCTCAGCCAGCAGAAATACAGCATGTCCGTCCTCATAGAGGTATTTATCAACCTGAGGTTTAATATTGATCTTCCTGATCCCCGGCCATTTCCCCAACAGGTCAACCTGGATCTCATTATCAAAGTGCCCGATATTGCATACAATGGACTGATCTTTCATTTTCGCCATATGCTCCGCAGTAATCACATCCCTGTTCCCTGTTGTGGTCACAAAAATATTTCCCTCTTCCAGAGCATCCTCCATGGTGGTCACTTCATAACCCTCCATGGCTGCCTGCAGTGCACAGATGGGATCAATTTCCGTAATAATAACCCTGGCACCATAAGACTTCATGGAATGTGCACAGCCTTTTCCCACATCACCGTATCCGGCAACAACAACAACTTTACCTGCCACCATCACATCGGTGGCGCGCTTGATGCCAT
>CAZIAU010000561.1:2384-2898 GCA_964536755.1 uncultured Bacteroides sp.
TTCCCGGCAACCATACAGGTTGTCAAATTTTGACTTTGTTACGGAATCATTCACATTGATCGCGGGGAATAACAATTTCCCCTGCTCCATCATCTGATACAGACGATGAACTCCGGTTGTGGTTTCCTCAGAAACTCCCCTGATTCCGGGAACAATCCTGTGCCATTTCCCGGGATCCTCCTGCAGGATTCCCTTTAATGTGTCATATACCACCGATTCCTCCCTGCTGGAAGCCTTCACATTAAGCACAGAAGGATCTTCTTCAGCACCAAAACCCCTGTGCACCAATAACGTGGCATCTCCTCCATCATCCACTATCATGTTCGGGCCCTCTCCACCCGGAAAACTTAAAGCCTGAGCTGTACACCACCAGTACTCTTCCAGTGTTTCCCCTTTCCAGGCAAATACCGGTATCCCTGCTGAAGCAATTGCCGCAGCAGCATGATCCTGGGTGCTGAAAATATTACAGCTGGCCCACCGGATATCAGCTCCAAGTTCAGCAAGTGTTTCAATG
>CAZIAU010000562.1:0-2879 GCA_964536755.1 uncultured Bacteroides sp.
TACCGGAGTTTACAGCGGGACAGGTTCGCCCAACCTGTTCCTGACCACCGTACCCTCCTCGTATGACGGGTACCTCTACCATGTCAACGTGAGCGGTGCCTGTACCCCCACGGTATCGTCGGCCGATGTATTGCTCACCGTAAATGAAAACCCGGAGATCACTATACAGCCGGAGAACGATACGGTCTGTGAGGGCGACGCAGCCGGTTTCAGTGTGGATGCCGGGGCGACCACCTCGGTGAACTACCGGTGGCAGGTGAACCGGGTCGGATTGTGGGAGGATCTGGACGATCTGTCCGGCGACTACACGGGATCGGCCACGGACCAGCTGACCGTAAACAATCCTGTTTCCGGTTACAACGGTTACCGGTACCGGGTGATCGTAAGCGGTACCTGCACTCCGCCGGTTACATCCGATCAGGTGACACTGATGGTAGATGAGAGGCCGGAGATCATTACCCAGCCCATGGACCGGTCGGTTTGCGAGGATGGTGATCTCTACTTCCTTATCCGTACCGGAATGACCACAGAACCGGTGATCCTGTGGGAATACAGCACTGACGGCGTGGCATGGGCGGCGGCGGACGGACTGCCGGAGATCTCCGATGCAACCAACGATACGCTCTTCCTGACCAATATACCTTCCGGTCATGACGGCTACCAGTTCCATGCGGTGGTCAGCGGCAAGTGTCCTGTCCCGGTGACTTCCGGCCCGGCGGTAATGACGGTAAACGAAAAACCGCAGATCGATACCCAGCCGGTGGATGTCCAGGAATGCGAAAATGAAACGGTGATCTTCTTTACGGATGCCGGCGTGACCACCGGTCCCGTCTACCAGTGGGAGATCTGGAACGGTGCTGCATTTGTTGCTCCACCTCCCGGTATCTATTCGGGCGCGGACAACGATACCCTGACCATTACCGGTATCCATTCGGGACTGGACGGACTCCGGGTACGGATGCGGCTGAGCGGGAGCTGTGCACCGGAACAGATCTCCGACACGGCGGTGCTCACCGTTTATGAACGGCCCGAAGTGTCAGGTCAGCCTCTTGATGAGACCATCTGCGAGAACGACAGCACCCTGTTCGGCATCGATGCAGGGGCGACCACCAACCCGGTATTTACCTGGGAACATAATTTCGGAGGTAGCTGGACCACGGCCGGCGGCGGATTCTTTACCGGTGAGACGACCGATACCTTGAGGCTGGAAGGTGTTCCGGCCTCGTGGACAGGGACCGGTTTCCGGGTTATTGTCAGTAACCTTTGCGGACCCAATGACACCTCCGAGGTGGCCACCCTGACCGTGAACGAACGGCCCGAGATCACCGGTGAACCTCTTCCGTCAACCACCTGCGAGGGTGTGGCCACATCCTTTACGGTGAATGCGGGAGTAACCTACGCTGCAGCATATACCTGGCAGTACAATGCAGGGGCCGTATGGCAGGCGGTCAGCGGCTCCCAGTACAGCGGCCAGGGTACAAATACACTGAATGTGCTGAACCCGCTCTCCTCCATGAACGGGTACGGCTACCGGGTGATCGTTTCCGGGCAGTGTGCCCCCATGGTGACCTCCGACAGCGTGACCCTCTTTGTGGAGGAGAACCCGGAGATCATCCAGCAATCGGGCAGTGCGGCCATCTGTGAAGGGAGCGATACCATCTTTACGGTGGATGAAGGGGTGACCACCAATCCCACCTTCCGGTGGTACTACAATGACGGCGTGAATGACTGGCAGGCTGTAACGGCGGACGGGATCCATACGGGATTACTGACAAATACCCTGGTGATCACAGGTGCGCTGTTCTCCATGGACAACTGGCTCTATCGTGCAGAGGTGAGCGGTGATTGCGGAACGCCGGCCGTCTCCAACCCGGTAAGCCTGGTGGTCTACAAACTGCCCGGGATTGTGACCCAACCCACCGATACCACCACCTGTGAAGGGCTCAACGTGGCCTTCACGGTGGATGTAGGTGACACCGATGCGCCCTTCCTCCAGTGGGAAGAGAACGACGGCGGAGGGTGGCAGGCCATTTCCGACGGCGGAAATTATATTGGCACCAACACCACACAACTGAAGGTCTTCTCGGTGGATTCTGCCATGACGGGATATGAGTACCGGGTGAGGGTAACCGGACAGTGTGACCCGGAAGTGGTCTCCGACGAGGTGACCCTGACGGTCCTCTCGGCTCCGGAAATATGGACCGAGCCCGGAGACGTGACTATCTGCGAGGGAGATAATACAAGCTTCAGTGTACTGGCCACGGGTACTGCCGTTGATTACCACTGGCAGGTGGATTCGGTCAGCGGATTCGGGGATATTACCGGTTCCTACGGAGGGGTATACGGCGGATGGGATTCCAATACCCTGACCCTTACAGGAGCGGACCGGACATTCCAGCTGAACAAGTACCGGGTAAGGGTCGAAGGGACATGTTCCCCCATTGACCTTTCCAGCCTCGCCATCCTGCAGGTCCGGACCCCGGCGGAGATCCGGACCGAACCCACCGATACCACCATCTGCGAGTTCGAAAATGCGGTCTTTACAGTGGATGTAACCGGCCAGGGGCTCTCCTACCAGTGGTATGAAAGTTCCGGTGGCGGACCATTCAATGCATTGAGCGATGTAGGGCTCTATATCGGCACCACCACGGCCACCATGACCATCTTCAATGTGGACAGGAGTTACAGCGGCAACGAGTACCGGGTTGTCATCACCGGGACCTGCGGCCTGCCCGCCCAGTCGGCGGATGTGGAACTGACCGTCAACACGGCACCCGAAATACTTACTTCCCCGCTGGCGCTTACAGCCTGTGAGAACACTTCGGCCGGATTCGGGGTGGATGCACAGGGAACGGCCATCACCTACCAGTGGCAGGTGA
>CAZIAU010000563.1:0-2876 GCA_964536755.1 uncultured Bacteroides sp.
ATCTGGTAGTCCAGTTATAAATAGAGGTCCTCTAATAGCTATTTGATTATTAATAACTTTTTTTTATAATTCAATTCTATAAGCTTCACTTTGTGCTTTTGTATCGTATGGTAAATTGTATGCCATTTTTTTATTATTTAAGCTTCATAAAAACAGATAACAGGTGGTTTTTACACAGGTTTATTTATAGCCCGAGTAATTCGGGTCCCTGGTTAAACACAATATCAACCGGGATGTTCAGATCCTTAAGCCTGTCCAGATCAGCCTGCAGTTCTTCGCGAATAAATCCCTTATCTTCAACCAGTTGTTTGGCGATTTCATAATTTCCATCTCCCTGGGTAATGAGGATCAGACTGGCCAGATTATTCATAGCGTTCTGCATCTCTTCGAAATTGATGCTGTAGGTACCATTCAAATTTCTTGTGAAGGCACCCATTTGCTGAAAGTAATAGAACCTGATCATATTGGCTTTCCCGTGTGAACTTGCTACGCCAAACCTGATACTTCTGAAAATGCTCGCCATAAACGTCACATAGTTGTCCATCAGATCTTTTTCTTCCACCAGGCCCTGTTCACTCATCTGGGTGATAAGGTAGAGTCCCAGGATATCAGCTTTTCCCTCTTCAAGCGCACTGTACTGTTCTTTCAGTGCAGCTCGTACTGTGCCTTTTCCATTGATAGTCTGATTGATACCCAGACCATGGGCCACTTCGTGATACATAATATTCTCGAAGAAAGCATCAAAAGTAATATGTTCCCTCTGACTTTCATCAATTAGTACGTTACTTATGGGGACCAGGATCTCTTCGAATTTATACCTGATGGCGTTTTTCAGCTGCAGCTTTCTGGAACCCTTGCTTGCATGTACGCGCTCATCGTTGGGCAGGTTGATGGCAATGGTCTTGCTTCCGGCATTGCAATCCCCTGCATAATAAACCACGTCATATGCTCCCAGGTCTGAATCGCTTCCGGGAATTTCACTTCGATAAATTTTCGGAACCGGCAAGGATTTTTGCATCCGTGGAAGAACAGAACTTATATAGGCTAATTTCTCACTCCATTCTTTGTCCTTGATCAGGATAAATGCTTCATGTGCGGCTTTATAATTGTAAAGAGCATCTTCATAGTTTTCGATTGGTCCCGCTATAAAATCGATATCGTTATTCTTCATATCCATCCATGCCATATCCGATTCCAGGTATTCATCGGTCAGCAGAGCCTCTGCCCTCAGGCGAAGATACTTTTTAAAATCCTGATCCTCGGCCAGATCCGCTGCTTCTTTCATTAATGAAGAGGCCCTGGTCAGCAGGTCTGTATAGGCTTCATGGTAGGGGATTACTTCCAGTGCTCCTTCCTGGTTCCTTGTCACAAGTGTATAGAGGCTTGTTTTAGAGGGATCTTCAAGTAAGTCAAATTCCTCCCGGGTCATATCGGAAGGATAGAATCCGGATCCCGCAGGTTTGGGTCCATACCCGGGCATATAGGGAAGATTCCCATTCAATCTTTCCCATGGGCCATAATTAATCTTAAAAAAGCGGGAAAGGTTTTCATTCATCATAGAATTCAGTGCTGCATCTTTGTCGGTGAATACCTGTTTCCAATATATCTCATCCATAATGTCTGCAGCCTGGAACAACAGTACAAGCATCTTTCTCTGATTTACACTCAGGTGTGAAATATCGGCCGTCAGATCAACGGCAGCATATTCGTTGACTTTCCTTTCAATCATATTATCGAATAGTTCCAGAACCACATTTTTTCCTGTGCTTCCAATCTCAAGGGTAAGCGTCTGATTACCCTTATGATATGTTAACCCTGTAACATTTACATCCGTTTCCAGAGGAAAACTGGCCAGGTATGATACCTGGCTGTCATCGTCCGAATTTAATTCTATGGGGTATCTTTCCCCTTCCAGTTCAACGGCATCATCCATTAATCTCAGGAACAACGATCGCGGTTTTGTGTTACGGAAAGAGTCGCCATCAGGAACTGAAAATACAGGCAGAGTACCTGAAAAAAGACCATATATCGATTTCTTTTCATTACATCCCTGAAATATCAGGAACAAACTAAAAAGAAAAGCGGGTAGTAGTTGACGATATTTCATTATTCTCTGGTTTTAATTCATCGTATTCAATAGGCTTTTGCAATAACGACCCTTTGTTTAGATGGTTTACCGCTCACTATACATCTGCCTGGTTCCTCCTCACTATTCAGGGGAAGACATCTGATGGAGGCTTTTGTTGCTTTAATCTTCTCTTCAGATTCAACGGTTCCGTCCCAGTGTGCCATTGCAAATCCACCCTTATTATCAAGTACATCAATCAATTCCTCCCAGCTGTCCACATTATGTGTGTTGTTGCTCCTGAAATCCAATGCTTTCTGATAGATATTATCCTGGATCACATCGAGCAGTTCAGCAATATGGGTGGCAATTCCCTCCTGGGGAAGTACGCTCTTTTCCATGGTATCCCGCCTTGCCAGCTCAATGGTTCCGTTTTCTATATCCCTGGGACCAAGTGCGATTCTTAAAGGTACGCCTTTCAATTCATATTCAGCAAATTTCCAACCGGGTTTATGTGTATCTCTACCGTCAAACTTCACGGAAATATTTTTATTTTCGAGTCTTTTCTGGATGTTCGTAGCGACTTCTTGAATTTTATCTAATTGATCCTGACCTTTATAAATAGGCACAATTACAACCTGAAAAGGAGCAAGTTTTGGAGGAAGAATTAAACCATTATCATCGCTGTGAGCCATAACTAATGCTCCCATTAAACGTGTTGAAACACCCCATGATGTGGCCCAGACATATTCAAGTTTACCTTCTTTATTTAAGAATTGAACGTCGAATGCTTTTGCAAAATTTTGTCCTA
>CAZIAU010000564.1:0-2870 GCA_964536755.1 uncultured Bacteroides sp.
ATATTGTGAATAGCCGTTCTATATATAATTCACCATTCTCTGTATTGAATCCTGTAGAAGATAATCTATTCTGGTCTAAGACTTTATTAATGGATTCAGGAGCTTTAAACTGTCCTCTTACTCAACATATTATTGGACATATAGATAATACTGAGAGTATATATAAAGCGCATAACTATATTTTCGCAAACTGTATGGTCGCGTCTAATTCAAATATTACTTTTCAATGCCAAGGTGATATTATTTTAGAAGAAGGATTTAGTATATTATTAGGCGGATCAATCATTATCGAACCTGGAATTAGTTTAGTATGTCCATAAATTAAGAATAATGAAACGATTATTTCTAATTGTTTGCTGTATACTGGTTTCAATTATTGCTATTCCACAATTTTTAATAAATGAAGGTAAATTATGGAGCAATATGTCTCATGGAACGGAGTATGGTTCGCCAATTGAATCTTATTACATACGAATAGCTGATGATACTTTAATATCAGAACAATTGTATAAAAAGGTTTATAGATCTAATGATTCTTTACATGTGCATTGGTTCTTGGAAGGTTTTATCAGGGAGACGGATACAGGAACGGTATATTACCTGAAAGATGAAGATGGAATTGAATCGCTTTTATATGATTTCGGTATTGATGAACATGACAGTATTCAATTACCGGATGGGGTAGATTGGTATTTATATGTGGATTCTGTTAGAATAAAACCTTTTGGCATATATGATGAAATGAGGAAGCATATTTTTCTGTCAGATTATCATAGTCATAATTGTCAAACATGGATTGCGGGAGTTGGCAGCTTACGGATTTACAAAAAATAAAGGACAGAAGGTCCAGATGAACCTGGACAGGTTTGATTTATCTTCCCGCCTGAGCCTGATCGGGAAACGGAAGAATTTTATGTATACAGCTGTAATTGGTCTAAAATCACAATTTACAGATGGATATAACTATATGTCTAATACGCAGTGGTTGCTGCAATCCTCTTTTTTTGCACCCGGTTATATAACATTTGATTTTGGTATCGATTATATTAATATAGAAAATCTTGTTGTCCATCTTTCTCCACTGTATGAAAAAACCACTATTGTCAGGGAAGCCTTTTATGACAAAAGAGTGATCAATGAATACTGGGGTGGTTATGATCCTGCATTTATACCCATGGAGGAAGATTTTCAGCATGAAGAATATATTCCCACGGAAGCTGAACTGGCACCTTACGAGGCAACCTTAAGTACAAGTTATGACAGCTATGGTCTGCAATGGCGCGAGAATTCCAGGTTCGAAGTTGGTTCCAACATTCAATTTCTGTACGATAATCCTGAATTATACAAGTTCCTTGGACTCAAATCCCGGTTGGACCTGTTCCTGTCATATTCCAACTTATTAAAACCTGATGTGGATTGGGAGACCTGGTTAAGTGTTGACTTCAATGATTATATAGCATTCAATATCAATTTCCAGTTGTTTTATGACAATGACATAAAATTCCAGGAGTATTATGTGGAACCAGACGGAACACCGGCGGTTCGAAATATATCCAAGTTGCAATTGAGAAATTTTCTTGGCTTCGGAGTATCGTATATCTTTAAATAGTATGCTGTCTGCGTGCCAGGCTTTGTAGCCAAAGCTCAGATATTTACTACAATTTCTTTAATTCCTTCATCGCGGTTGAAGATCCTGGCACTGGTTGCAGCATCGATGGTATAGGATGAAGTAGTATTTTTTTCTTCTCCTGTATTTATTGTGATTCCTTTTCCAGGGCCTCGTTTGTATGTAACGGGAATTCCGCAGAAGGTGAATTGCATTTCCCCTGCCTCCCCATATTCATTCTTTGTTATTCTCTCCGGGTAAATGGTAATTTTCCCACCGGATATGCTGATCCCCAGTTCCATCCAGCGGGAGATGATATCTTCCTTTACCTGTCCGGTCATTCCTGGTTGCTGGGCTCCCATCATCGACGGTGTATGTGAATACGGATCTGTGGGTATGGCACCGTATTCCCCCGGACTCTTATGAATGCCAATACCTTCTTTGATCTCATTGTAACAGGATTCCAGTTCTTTTAGTATGTCCGGATCTTCATTCTGTTGTCTTGCCCATCCAATATTCTCACCAACTGCCAGTAACAATTTGGATACCATGTGCCAGTAAATGGAACCAAGTCCCTCGTATTTAAAGAAGCTTCCCGATCTCCCGGTAAAGGAATGGTGATGGAACAGTTCTTCGTAAATGGACAGTACTTCCTCTTTATCCTGATCATTGAAATTTCCTGTCTTATCCTGTATATGAACCAGTGCATCTTTGAGGATCGCTGCATTTCTAAACCGGCTTGTGAAATGCATACGTCCCGAGTTGTCCCTGCGAATAATCCCTGAGCCTCCTGTTTTGATCAGCTTCTGAATGCTGCCAGACTTTTCAGCAATGGGGGCGGGGATCTCATTTTTTTCCATAAAGGACTGGAAGGGCTTGTCCGGATACAGCATATAGCTGTTCTGATCGGCCCTGTACAATTCACTATTACGTAATACCTTCAAAAGTCCGAGACATGCTTTTGGGGTTAGCATTCCTGAACTCAACACTGCCACCTGTCCTTCCAGCATCGACTGCAGATATTCTATCTTAATGCCATCCTCATTGATATGAATCAGGTTGTAAGCATTGTACAGTTTATCCTCCCGGAGGTTCCTGTAAATGGTATGGTCCAGGAAGGAAACTGCCAGCTGTGAGAACATAAGGATTGCATCGGAGGAAATGCCGGTCAGTTCAGCTGCATTCTTTTCATACACAGCATGCCTGTACTTTTCTCCTGCCATGCCAAGACTGTCGGTAATGGATTTACGGTCTTTTTCTGAAA
>CAZIAU010000565.1:0-2851 GCA_964536755.1 uncultured Bacteroides sp.
CCTAGTGAATATTTTGTTGATGAAGAAGGAATCTACAGCAGTGAGTTGATGTACGGCAATATAATGCATCAGATCTTTTCGCGAATCAATACACCTGAAGATGTTGCCCCCCTTCTGTTTACCATGCAAAAAAACGGATTGCTGCAAGGGAAGGAGAGGGAATCATTACTCCGTGAAATATTAAAAATGATTTCACAACCCAATGTAAAACAATGGTTTATGGAGGATGGGATACGGAAAATCCATAATGAGAGGAGCATCCTTTGTGCCGATGGAAGGATGATCAGGCCTGACCGGGTAATCGTAGAGAAGGATTGTACCACAGTGGTGGATTTCAAGTTTGGGATGGTGGAATCTGAAAGATATAAATCCCAGGTTGAAGATTATATGTCGCATCTTATGCAAATGGGGTACGGAAAAATCAGAGGCTATCTCTGGTATGTGCTTCTTGGCAAAACCATCAAAGTGGAGATAGGATGATTTATCCATGGGGCACAGAACGGAGGCTTAACGCTTACAGCGATTACTTTAAGAAGAAGTTTGGCGAACGTATACAGAAAATTTCCATAAATGCAGGCTTTACATGTCCTAACAGGGACGGGACATGTGGAACAGGGGGATGTACTTTTTGTGATAATCGTGCTTTTACTCCATCTTATAATGATCCTGCCACCTCGGTTGCAGAGCAGATCCGGCAGGGGATGAAGTTCCATAAGGGCAGATACAGGAATGTTCAAAAATATCTTGCATACTTTCAGGCCTATACGAATACCTATGCTGACCTGGAAACCCTGAAGACAATTTACAACCAGGCCACCGAATTTCCAGGGATTGCGGGAATTATTGTAGGCACACGGCCGGATTGCGTGGATGAAAAGAAGCTTGATTATTTCAGGGAACTTTCTGAGAAGATCTACGTGGTCGTGGAGTATGGTATAGAATCTCTGAAGGATACCACACTGGCAAGAATAAACAGGGGACACGATTCGGAAAAGTCCAGGTGGGCCGTTCATGAAACAGCCTCAAGAGGGGTGAGAACCGGGGGGCATATGATGATCGGGTTGCCCGGAGAAAATGAGGAAGATTTCACGGAAGCGGTCAGGATACTTTCTGGTTGGCCCCTGGATAGCCTGAAATTCCACCAGCTGCAGGTGATTCGCGGGACAAAGATGGCTCGTGAGTACCATGAAAAACCGGAGGATTTTATGGATTTTACCATGGAGTCGTATCTGGAGTTGATGGTTAAGATTATTGAACATCTGAATCCAGGGATAATAGTTGACCGGATCGCCGGAGAAGTATCGCCTCATTTGAGTGTTCGTGAAGGTTGGGGGGTGAGGTATGACAGCGTGCTTCGAAACTTTGAAAACCTGCTTGAAAAACAGGGAACATGGCAGGGTAAATACTATAACTCATTTGATTGATGAAATCTTTTCTTGAATCACTGGCCAGACACCTTTCGGGGATCCCGGGACCGGAACTGGGCGAAATGCAGATTATCCTGCCAAACCGGCGGGCCGGGTTATTTCTGCAGCGTCACATGCTGAAACATAATGACCGTGTCCGGTGGGCTCCAAAAATTGTTGCTATTAATGATTTTGTTGATGAGATCAGCACACTTGAACTGACCGATCCGTTTGAGCTGTTGTTTACTCTGTATGATGTTTATTCCGGAAACGTACCCGATCCCGATCCTCTTGATGAATTTTACTATTGGGGTGAGATCATGATAAGGGATTTCGATGAGATGGATTAATATCTCGTGGATAGTGAAAAACTTTTCAGCTATATTATCGATCTGAAGGAGCTGGAAGAACCTCTGGCCGGTTTTACCGAACATCAGATTACTTTTCTTCGAAGATTCTGGACAGGTTTCCACCACGGAGATCCGAGTCCTGAAAAGAAAGAATTCATTAAGATATGGAAACTGCTTCCCACTCTGTACAGAGGGTTTCGGGATACCCTTAAAAGAACAGGACAGGCCTATCCGGGAATGCAATACAACGAGATAGCAGTACGGATAGAACAGGACAGGCTTGTGGTACCGGGCAACGGCCGGATCGTAGTTGCCGGATTTAATGCCCTGAATAGTTGTGTTAAACGGATATTAAAATGGTTGAAGGTCCGGGGTGCTGAATTTTTCTGGGATTACGATCATTACTACATTGACAACGAGACTCAGGAAGCGGGACGTTTCCAGCGAAATAACCTTGAACAGTTCCCCGAGCATATCAAACTTGAATCTTTCAGAAACCTTGAGAATCCGGGATCTATCAGGATTTTTGAATTACCTACCGATGTTCTGCAGGTAAAGACTGTTAACAGGATCCTCAGGGAAGAGAATTTCGGCCCAACATCTGATTTCACCGATACGGCCGTAGTTCTTTGCGATGAAGAACTCCTGATGCCTTTGATCATGTCCCTGCCCGGATCTGTAGATGAGATCAATATCACCATGGGTTATCCTATGAAAAACACTCAGGTATACAGTTTTGTAGACCAGTTGCTGCGTATGCAGAGTAATATCCGGACAACCGGATTGGGTGTGGTGCAATACTATCATAAAGATGTTACCTCATTGCTGTTACATCCGTATCTGGGTATTGAGGATCCTGATACTATCCGTTTCCTGAAGGAGGAGATTACCGCAAATAATCTTATATACCTGGAGCAGTCAATGTTTGAAGGGGAACTGGAAGAAAGAATTTTTCGTAAGGTGGAGAGTGCCCGGGATATGATTATCTATTTACGGAGAGTTTTCAGGCACATGCTCGATAAACTGTCGGAGGAGGAAATCGGCATGATCCAGGCCCTGGACAGGGAGTTTGTTTTTCAGATGATGATCTTTCTC
>CAZIAU010000566.1:0-2848 GCA_964536755.1 uncultured Bacteroides sp.
CACAGTATCCCGCTGGTCGCACTCGGAACCGGACTTCTCTGGTTCCTTAAGTATACGGCCATAATTGTGGTTATTCATCACTTTGCCCTCTTTTACCTGGAGATCTTCCGGTTGCACGATTTTTTCAGTACATTGCTCAGGGTAATCCTGAGCTCAATTCTCTCCACCGCGACTATAGTATTGAGCCAATATTTTGTATTCCGGAAATAGATGAAACAGTTTACTGACAGAAGATATGTTTTTGCTGTTATAATCGTTCTGGTAGGGTTGGTTTTTATTGGACGTCTTTTTCAAATACAGGTCCTTGACAAATCCTATGAACAATATGCCCTTAGTAATGCCCAGAGCGCCAGGATCATCTATCCTGCGAGAGGATTGATATACGACAGGTATGGAGAAATCCTGGTATATAACCAGGCTGCGTATGATATCATGGTCACACCCAGACTGCTGGAGCCATTTGATACTACCGAGCTTTGCCGGATCCTGAAGATTTCAAGGGAAAGTGTGAAAGAACGACTGGAAGAGGCCAGATCTTATTCCTCTCGTGTACCTTCGGTATTTATGAAACAGGTAAGTTTTGAGAATAGTGCTCTTTTGCAGGAGAGATTATATCAGTATCCCGGTTTTTATGTGCAGACCAGGACACTGAGGAAATATTCCAGGCCTATTGCCTCGCATGCACTTGGTTATGTGGGGGAAGTCGATCAGCAGATACTTGATAATGAGCCATTTTATCAGCTTGGGGATTACATTGGTGTTTCCGGTATTGAGAAAGCCTATGAACCCTATTTACGGGGTAAAAAAGGGAAAAATATCTTTCTGAAAGATGTTCATAATCAGACCATCGAGTCATACCAGGATGGACGGCTTGACGTTCAGGTTGAGGTAGGGAAGAACCTTACGATCACCCTGGATGCTACATTACAGGAGTACGGGGAGAAACTGATGAAGCCCTATACTGGCAGCATTGTGGCGCTGGAACCTTCTACGGGTGAGGTTCTTGCTATGGTAAGCGCACCCAGTTATTCACCCGAGTTGCTCGTGGGAAGAAACCTGCGTACTCAGTTTGGAGCTCTTGCATCAGACTCCCTGAATCCTCTGTTTAACCGTGCTTTAATGGCACAATATCCACCCGGGTCCACTTTCAAAACTATGATGGGATTGATCGGGCTCCAGGAAAAGGTCATTACTGTTTCAACCGAACATAACTGTTTTTATGGTTTCTATGTGGGAAACATTCATACCGCCTGTCATCTTCATGATACTCCGCTGAATCTTATTGAAGCTGTTCAGAATTCTTGTAATACATATTTCATCCAGGTATTGAAAAGTATACTGGAGGACCCAAAATTCAAAACCACGGCAGACTCATATACTAACTGGCGCAGGCACCTGATTTCCATGGGTTTTACCGCTCCTCTGGGAATTGAACTTACCAACGAACTTGATGGAAATATTCCGGATGATGCTTACTTTAATAATATTTACGGGCAAGGTCACTGGAATTATCTGACTATTAGATCACTGGCAATCGGTCAGGGTGAGCTGTTGATTACTCCCATTCAGATGGCAAATATGGCAGCCATCCTTGCAAACAGGGGCTACTACTACACTCCTCACCTGGTAAGTAAGATCGAGGGAGAAGAGGGGATTGATGACCGTTATACCGAGAAACACTATACTTCCATTGACTCGGTCAATTTTTTGCCCATTGTGGACGGTATGGATCTTGTAGTAAACGGGGGAGCCGGTTCCACAGCCCGCAATGCAAGGATTCAGGGTATTACAGTCTGTGGAAAGACAGGAACAGCAGAGAATCCTCATGGAAACGATCATTCCATCTTTATTGCTTTTGCCCCCAAGGATGACCCGAAGATTGCAATTGCTGTATACGTTGAAAATCAGGGTTTTGGCACAACTTATGCTGCTCCTATAGCAAGCCTTATGATCGAAAAATACCTCACCAGGGAGGTCAAGAGAACCTGGTATGAGAACTGGGTCATGCAGATGATTCAACCTGTTTCTCCGGGAAGAGCTTCCGATACAATAAAAACAAAAACAGATTCCACAGATCACTCCCTGTAGAAAAAGATGGTGCACAGAAGCAACATATATGCAAATATTGATTGGATCTCAGTACTGATCTGGATCGTTATGATGGCCTTTGGCTGGATGAATATCTACTCTGCCGGCATCATGGAGGCAGATTCAGGTATTTTCGACCTGACTCATCGCTTTGGGAAACAGTTTGTCTGGATATGTGCCGCTCTGATACTTGCGGTTCTGCTTTTAATCCTTGACGCTAAATTTTACTCCTATTTTTCGTATTTTCTATATGCAGTGCTTGTCCTGATCCTTATAAGTGTTCTGCTATTTGGGAAAGAAATTAATGGTGCCAGGAGCTGGTTTGTAATCGGTGGATTCCAGCTTCAGCCATCCGAATTTGCGAAACCAATCACCGCCCTTGCCCTGGCAACCGTGATGACCACCCACGATTTCGATCTAAGGAAATTCAGGTACCTTATCCAGGCAGGAATAATTATCCTCGTACCTCCTGTTTTGATACTGTTACAGCCCGATCTGGGCTCCACACTGATATATTTTGCATTCATATTTGTTCTGTTCAGAGAAGGATTCTCTGCCACTATAATGATAATGATTGCTGCTTTGATGTTTTTATTTTTTGCAACTCTCCTGTTAGATAAAGAACTAATTTTACTCATACTGGTTATCACAGGTCTCATTATCTATTTAGCCTCCGTTCGGTCATTTAAAAAAACCGCAATAAATGCAGTATGGATTGGAGGAGTATTCGCTACGCTTACAGGTATCAACCATTTTATTC
>CAZIAU010000567.1:0-2841 GCA_964536755.1 uncultured Bacteroides sp.
CTGAATCTTATGAAAGAATATAAAATCGGGGGGATCCCGGTGGTGGACCGGTCGAATAACCTGATCGGTATTGTCACCAACAGGGACCTCCGGTTTCAGCAGGATATGGAGCGTGCCATCGGGGAGGTAATGACAACAAAGAACATCATCACCACAACCAGGAATACAGACCTGGCAGAAGCTTCCCAGATCCTGCAGGCATACAAGATCGAAAAGCTTCCGGTAGTGGACAGCGATAATAAACTGATCGGTCTGATAACCTATAAGGACATCACCAAGTCGAAGGACAGGCCTAACTCCTGCAAGGATGGACAGGGAAGGTTAAGGGTAGCTGCTGCTATCGGAGTTACTCTCGATATCCTTGATCGTGTGACAGCCCTGGCAAATGCAGGGATTGATGCCGTGGTTATTGATACAGCACACGGGCACTCCGGGGCCGTGGTGGAAAGCCTGAAAAAAGTTAAAGCCAGTTTTCCTGATCTGGATGTTGTTGTAGGCAATGTGGGCACAGCCGAAGCGGCCAGAGCTCTGGTGGATGCCGGAGCCGATGGAGTAAAGGTGGGGGTCGGGCCCGGTTCGATCTGCACGACCAGGGTAATCGCCGGAGTTGGAGTCCCGCAGCTTACAGCTATATACGATGTGGCAAGCGCACTTGAAGGCTCGGGGGTTCCTGTCATAGCAGATGGTGGCATTCGTTATTCGGGTGATATTGTAAAAGCACTTGCAGCCGGAGCCAGCTCCATCATGGCCGGATCTCTGTTTGCGGGCGTTGAAGAATCTCCCGGTGAAACCATCATTTACAATGGACGCAAGTATAAATCTTATCGTGGAATGGGATCACTTGAGGCCATGCAGCAGGGTTCGAAAGACCGGTATTTCCAGGATGCGGAAGATGACATTAAGAAACTGGTCCCGGAAGGAATTGCAGCAAGGGTTCCATTTAAAGGAAGCCTGACCGAGGTAATCTTCCAGATGGTCGGAGGGCTCAGGGCAGGAATGGGCTATTGCGGGGCAGAGGACATATCTGCACTTCAAAAAGCAAAATTTGTGAGGATCACAAATGCAGGTATTCAGGAGAGTCACCCGCATGACATAACCATCACCCGGGAAGCCCCCAATTACAGCAGATAATATTAAGTTACAGACATCGTTTTAAATAAAAAAGTTCAGAAGATGAAGAAGAGAATAATCTTAATAACATTATCAATTGTTTCAGCATTTGTACTCTTTGGTCAGGAAAACAATGTACTCCTTACCATTGGCAATGAGAAGGTTACTCTGGATGAGTTCGAAAGGATATACAAAAAGAACAATTCCGATGCCGCCCTGAATAAGCAAACACCGGAGGAATACCTCGAACTGTACATTAATTTCAAGCTGAAAGTAAAGGAGGCTGAATCACTTGGGATGGATACTACCAGCAAATTCATCAATGAACTGGAAGGCTACCGGGCCCAGCTTGCCAAACCCTACCTTACGGATAATGAAACAAAAGAGAAGATGCTGAAGGAGGCTTATGAAAGATCAAAAACAGATCTGAATGCCAGCCATATTCTGATCAAGATACCTCCCTATCCAACTCCCGAGGACACACTTGCAGCCTATGAGAAGATATCCGGTATCAGGGATCGAATATTGAACGGTGAAGATTTCGAAACGGTAGCAAGGGCTACTTCCGATGATGCATCTGTACAGAGGAACGGCGGAAACCTCAATTATTTCACAGTATTCTCCATGATCTATCCATTTGAGAATGTCGCATACAATACTCCTTTAAACACGGTCAGCGAGCCATTCAGAACCGAATACGGGTACCATATCCTGAAAGTTCACAACAGCAGACCGGCCCGGGGGCAGATTAAAGTGGCGCACATCTTTGTGAGAGCACCTGAAGATATGGATGAGGAAGGGAAAAAATCGGCCTATGAAAAAATTCAAATGATTAGCGACAGCCTGAAGGCAGGTGTAGATTTCGGCCATATGGCAAGGACATATTCGGAAGACCCCAGATCGGCCAGGGATGGCGGGGAGATGTCGTGGTTTGGCACCGGGAGGATGATTCCGGAATTTGAAAACGCAGGCTTTGCACTTAAAGATACGGGAGATATCACAGAACCCATTAAATCTCTCTATGGATGGCACATCATTAAACTTCTTGATAAAAAAGGTATCGGAACGTTTGAGGAGATGAGGCCTGAACTTGAGGAAAGAGCCAACCGTGGGGACCGGGTAAAATACAAAACCGATCTTTTTATTGCAGAGTTGAAAAATGAGTACGGATACACTGAAAATAGTGAAGCACTTGAAAAGATTTCTTCAGTTATTGACTCCACTGTGCTTGATGGAACATGGGAAGGAGGTGGTTTGAAGGAAGATGAAACACCTCTATTCAGTATTGGCGAACACACAGCAACAGCGGGAGAGCTTGTAAACTATATTGTGGCCAACCAGCGCAAGCGCAGACTTTTTAATCATAAGTCGACATATGTGGATGCTTTCTTAAAAGAATTCAGTGATGAGGTGATCATGAAGTACGAAGAATCCAGACTCCCGGAAAAATATCCCGAGTTCAAATATATTTATCAGGAGTACCACGATGGTATTCTTCTGTTCGATATTATGGACCAGAAAGTATGGTCAAAAGCGGTTTCTGATACGATGGGATTGAAAGCATTTCACCAGGATCACCTGAACGACTACATGTGGCAGGAACGTTACGATGCTGTTCTGATTACCTGTGAAGAAGGGGTTGACGCAAAGGAAGTCCTGAAGAGCAGTAAAAAGATATTGAAGGGAAAACTTGACCAGGATGGCCTGAATGAAAAATTCTGCAGTTCAGAT
>CAZIAU010000568.1:0-2836 GCA_964536755.1 uncultured Bacteroides sp.
AATAGTGTTTCCGATAAATCAGGTAATAGGGAATATATTCCATTTCCCGGGTAAGAATAGTGAAGTTATCAGCTGAAATAATCATTAAGCGATACTGTGTGTCTGGTATATTCTTAAGGATCCGATCGCTGCTGTCGGCCACAACCTGCAGGTACCTGTTTGCACCATCGGCATCAGTAAATGATTTCACTGCCAGCATATTATAAGTTTCTACCAATTCTACTCGCTCGATACTCAGATCATATTGATTAAAGTAATCCAGGTTAAAGTTTAACAGGTCAAAGCTGACCTGGTTCACATTCTCATCGGAACGCAATGCAATTAAAAAATAGTGCTCCTGTTCCGGGTTGTATCCGGTGTAAATTTCCTCGGCTTCCTGTGCCTGCTCGGCCTCTTTTATTTCAGGAAATTCCACAAACATATAATCAATAATCTCCTGTGCTTTGATACTCTCTTCTGTGGCCGGATGCTGGGCAATAAGTGAATCGAATTCTATCTTCATAGCCTCTTTCCCCCGGATTGCCCCCACAGCGAGTGACTTTATATATTTAAATTTGGGGACAAGTGCATCCCCATCATACTGTGATATTGCACTGTCAGCATCGCTGATCACACTTTCATAATCTTTCATCTGATAACTGGAAAATACCTTTTCGTAGGCCCTTACCACCTTTTTTTCCTCCTCTTCAAGTTCTTCGATGTAATTGGGATTGTTCAACAGTTTCGAATAATGAGAATCGGGATATCTCGCCAGCAGTTGTGCCTTATAGTATCCTGCTCTTTCAGGTTTCTGGATATTATTGTAAAGGTCATACAGATAATACATGGCCTGCGCCGTGTACCTCCCCTGTGGGTAACGGTTCAGCAACTCCTCAAATGAGTTTATGGATTCCTGGTAATCCAGAAGATTCTCTTTATATATTATTCCCATCTGATAGAGCGCATCTTCCAGCCTCAGGTTTGACTGTTCCATAGCAGAATCGGTCAAAGGAATATTCATAAGATAATACTCCCTTGATTTATTGTCAAAGATCACCGGACCTGAACCTCCGTTCACACTGTCACCCTCTTCACTCCCCCCGGAAGACATGGATGAGAGGGTTTGTTTATTCTTCCTTCTCCAGTTATCTTCAAGTTTTCGGTCTCCCCATTTCATCCTGAATTCAGGTTGCCCGAAGCTCTTGGCGTTCAGGTTATAAAAATACCACTGACCTCCCTGTTGTCCCCCGGTTCCGCCTCCCTGCGTATTGTTGCTGAACATCTGGGTCTGGTTAAAGGCCAGGTCCTGCATGGCCTGTTGTTCTGCAAGCCTGGCTTCTTCCTCCTCCTGCCTTACCTGTTCAATTATCCCGTCGATAATTGCCATTCTCTCCTCTTCAGACAGGCCTGCAAGCATCTGCACACTGTCTTCAAGCTCGTAAGTATTCATATTCATTACCAGGCCGGACAGGCTCATGGAACGCACCGAGAGTCTGTCGTAACCAGGATAGTCATTGCTCAGAAATGAAACTGCCGAATCGTAATAGGCGGCCGACAGGACATAATCCGGCTGCTTGTAATAAATATCTGCAAGGGTCAGGGAAGAATATCCCTTCTGGAATCGATTCTGCAGACTGGAAGAAACTGAGAGCTGGTAATATTCAATGGCCTGATCCATATCTTTTTCTTCGAATGCAATATTTCCAAGGGCAAAATATATCTGGTCTTTATACTCTCTGTTCTTACTGTCCCTTAGCATTTTCTTTAAAAGCTTTTTCAGCTCGTCACTGTTCTCATTTCCCGTTTTAAAAACTTCTGCCATACTCACTCTTGCATTGAATGCCATTTCGTATGGAGGATTAAACCTGGTCACCTTCCTGTAACGATCCAGTGCCAGTTCGTCCTCTCCGGATTCTTCATATAACTGGGCAAGTATATAGGTATACCTTATCTTCTGTTCTTTCTTCACCTTCTTTAATTCCAGTACTTTCTCCAGTTGTTGGACTGCTGACTTATAATCTTTCTGCCGCGTATAGAGTTGCGATCGGGTAGTATAAAAGGCCTCCAGGTATTTCTTTGGAACAATGGATCCATCCTCCAGGGCCATCAGGATCCTTTCTGCTTCCCGCTCCTCACCAATCATGATATAAGCCCTGGCCAGCCATATCATGGCCAGGGAATGTATTTCCTCATCCGGAAATGTTACCAGTACATGCTTGAATGTTTCCGCCGCAAGAAAGAATTCCCCCTGGAACATATATGCTTTCCCCATGAGCATATAGGAGTCATCCATCCATTTATTATATTCATTCTTCTCAAAAAAAGCCTTCTCTTTGTCAGACTGGTTCCCCTCCTTTACCTTGGGTTTTGCAGTAATGGAATGAAATGTGATCACTTTGGTGGCTTTGTCAATAGCCCTCTTCATATCGACATTAACCCCCGAATTAACCGATTCATCCTCATAGAGGAACAGGTTCAGTATCCGGTTGTAGTCGTTCTTTACGGTGGTTTCTGCTTTTTCAATACCCCTTTTATAGCTTTCCAAACCATTGAAGTAGATGTTGTAGTGCGAAGTGAGGTCGTGGTAATTCCTGCTTAATGAGGTATTCTTTTCCACGCTGCAAGAAATTAAGCTGCAGAGAAATAGTGCGATCCACACCCGGTATATGGCTTTCCGAAAAGGCAAAATAATCCACTTTTGACAAAACATTGTCAAGTGCTTTCAAATAATTAACTTGTTTTGATATAACTTATTTTATCTGGCTGGAAAAAACTCACGGGGAATTGACATCAATTACTTCCCTTATTTCGGGAACCTCATTCCTGACAGCCATCTCGACACCTGCTTTCAGGGTCT
>CAZIAU010000569.1:0-2834 GCA_964536755.1 uncultured Bacteroides sp.
AAGTAGGATGTATAGGAGATACATATTATGAAGTTATCCTGAAGGCCATGCTTTCGGTTGGTTATACTATTCCCGAAAAGAACATCCTGCTTTCGACGGGAGCCATGCGTTCAAAAGTGGAACTTGTGAATTCATGTAAAATGCTTGTTGAAAAAGGTTACCAGCTCTATGCCACTCACGGGACACATGAATTCCTTCAGTTAAACGGGATCTATTCCATTGATCTGGCATGGCCTGATGAGGATTCCAAACCCAATGTACTTGATTACCTTAAGTCTAAAAAAATTGACCTGGTGGTGAATATTCCCAAGGACCTGTCATCGCATGAGCTTTCCAACGATTACACCATCAGGAGGGGAGCGGTCGATTTTAATATCCCGCTTATTACAAACTCCCGGTTGGCATCTGCTTTCATTTATGCCATCTGTAAGATGACCATTGATGATATTTCCATCAAAAGCTGGGATGAATATAAATAGCTGAAAACTTTGTATATTGTAGAATCCTTCTTCTACCCTCTTGCCGGGCAGTTGCAGTCTGCTGTCATATGACATTTTAAATGACTTCATTATTGCGAATTGATGACCCCTAAAAAAATAATAACCACTATGAAACGTACATCGATATTTCGGAACCTTTACGGAATGCTTTGCCTCTGCCTTTTCACAGTAGCAAATCTCCAGGCACAACAACCCCAACAGGGATTCACCTACCAGGCCGTGGCACGGAATCTGTCAGGCAGCCCCATGACTGATCAGGCACTAACAGTAAAAATGGAGATACGTACCGATAACCAGGATGGAAACCTGGTATGGGGGGAAGAACACAGTGTGACCACAAGTCCGCTGGGACTGTTTTCCCTTGTGGTAGGGGATCCTGCGGCAACAAATAAAACAGGCAGTGCAGGATCCTTTGATCAGATTGATTGGTCAGCTGCTTCCTACTATCTCAGGGTATGGGTTAAGACCGACGCTGAATTTATGGACATGGGAGGAGCCCCCATACAAACGGTCCCCATTGCACAGTTTGCCAACTCGGCTAAAGGCGCAGCAGGAAACTTCATCGTTCAGCCCAATTTGGATCCCCAACCCGAAGAAGCTCTTTTCGAAGTAAAACGCAGGGACGGACAACCGGTCTTTGCCGTATACGAGGACATGGTCTGGGTATACACCGATCCTGAGCAGACCAAAGGTGTTAAAGGGGGTTTTGCAGTAGGCGGTTATAACCGGACCAAAGGGGTGACCCAGGAGTTCATGAGGGTTACCGCCGACAGTGTGAGGGTATATATTGATGCTGAACCAGATACAAAGGGAGTTAAAGGAGGATTTGCAGTAGGCGGATATAACCGGACCGGCAAGGGAGAAAACGATGACCTTTTCTTCAACCTGTCACCAAGAGGTACGGTGGAAAAGCTGATCGATAAATCCCAGATCCTTTTTTATCCATTAAAGGATGCCTTTCTGGCAGGGACCGTCCATATAGGATCACCCGATAGTGTGGGACAAAATTCCACTGCCCTTGGATATAAACCAATCGCCATGGGTCAGTATTCCCAGGCCTTTGGATATAAAAGCATGGCCCTTGGAAATGATTCTTACGCCTTCGGATCAGGGGCAAGAGCCTCCGGCGACAAAAGTTTTGCATTTGGCTCAGTAGGTATTGATACTTTGGGTAATCCAACCGGAGACCCGACACTTGCTTCAGGAGACTACTCCATTGCCTTCGGAATGGGGGCCCGGGCATCAAATTCTGGTTCCATGAGTTTGGGAGCTAAGAGTATAGCGAGCGGATGGCAATCAGTAGCTATTGGAACAAGTACAACTGCAGGTGGAAGTTATTCTACTGCAATGGGGTACAATACCCATGCAGACGGATATAAATCAATTGCAATTGGATCTCATTATAGTTATACTCTCTATACCAGACCAAAATGGCCTATCATTATCAAGCCTATTAAAATTACCAGTGAAAACCGGGCTGAGGGAGACTATTCCATTTCATTTGGAAATGGGAATTACTCAAATGACGGAGGACTGGCCATTGGTACAAACAATAATGCCTATGCACAGGGAGCGGTTTCAATAGGAGTGTCTAATACAACTCATCGTTCTTATGCCTTTGCTGCCGGATATAACAATAACGCTGTGGGATATTATTCCATGGCAATAGGTGAAAATCTTTATTCAAAGGCTATGAATTCGCTGGCAATCGGAACCTATAATGATACGCTGGGTACTATTGATGATTGGATAGATACCGATCCGCTTTTCCAGATTGGGAATGGAACAGGGGTTTCCAACAGGCATGATGCATTCAGGGTGAACAAGAATGGTGCAACTTATATCTATCCGGAAAACAATTCCTATGGATTGTACCTTTACGCAAAAAATACCACTTATAGTGGATACTTTTACAGCAAGATTGATCCGGAAAATACCCGTACGACTATTTACGGCCTGAGATCAGTATTGAGCAGCACGGATCCTGATCTTATCACCGCATACAGTGGGAGATTTACCGGTTCGGTAACTTCAGGGGTTTACAATGGGTTATATGCGGACGTCAGATCAGGAGCCTCCGGTGACGTGGCTGAATATATCTACGATAGTGAAGGGAATACCGAAGCCGGTGATGTACTGGTGGCAGATCCCGGAAAAGGCGTAAGCGTCATTAAATCAAATGAGCCGTATCAGACCAGCGTGCTCGGGGTGGTTTCCACCGAACCTCATATGGTCATGGGTATGGAACTTGTGGTGGATGAGGAAACCGGGGAACCAATTGAAGGAGTAAGCGCCACCAGGCTGGCTCTCTCCGGCAGGGTACCGGTGAAGATC
>CAZIAU010000570.1:0-2833 GCA_964536755.1 uncultured Bacteroides sp.
CCCCTGGAAGTGGAAAGTATATACGAAGAATTACTGGAAACTGCAGAAGGTCCGGTAAGGGAGATCCTTGAGCATGTTGATCTCCAGAGGGCAGGGATCTATAATGTTGAGGATCTCATCAGCCTCCTTTACCGCGAACTTGAAGATATGGGCTACAACAGCACGGAGATCGAAGATATGCTTTCAGGATTGTTTCCCTCCCACTCAGAATTCATCGGCCAACTGGCCGGACAGGGAATAGGGACCGGGATGAAAGTGACCCTGATCGGGCTGGCCGGAGCGGGCATTCTGCTTCTGATCATCCTCTGGTGGAGACGGCGCAAAGATGACCAAAAACATGAGGAATAACACCCTCTTTCCTCTCAACCCGAATCAGCCTGTTTTTTATTGTACTGTCAATTTAATTTTTAAATTTGTAATATTCACTCAAAACCATCCCGTAATGAGAAGAGTTTTTTTAATGCTTCCCATAATATTACTGGCCTCCCTGGTTGCCGGGCAAAATGCGAAAGAGAACTATCTAGATGGCGAGTTCTTTTTTGCGCAGGAGGATTATGAGGAAGCATTATACGCATTTACCCAGGTATACAAAGAGGGTTATCAGAATAATGCCAATATCAATTACCGGATGGGGGTCTGCCTGCTGCGTATCCCTGGCAGAAAAACCGAGGCAATCCCTTACCTTGAAATGGCCTCCGGCTCCATTACTGACCGTTATAAAGAAGGTAACTTCAAGGAAACCAGTGTCCCTTCAGATGTCCTTCTCTACCTCGGTAATGCATACAGGATCAATATGGAACTTGACAAGGCCAAAGAGAAATACCGTGAATATCTGACCTATCTTGATCCGGATGATGAATTGATGAAAGCCTACACAAATAAGCAGATCGAATCGTGCGACAATGCAGTAGCCGCAATGAATAACCCGGTGAAATACAGGATCGGAAACCTGGGACAGGTCAATGAAACCCAGGCCCAACGCTATAATATGGTCATCTCAGACGACATGTCGACCATGGCCTTTATGGGGAAGACGCCATTCTATAACGGCGTTCAGGTTTCCACCAGGCAGGCTGACGGGACCTGGAGCAAGCCACTGGATCTCTCCCCCTATATTGTTTCCGACGGGAATATGGAGGTTGTGGCACTATCGCCCGACGGCACGATCATGTTACTGGCTGTATCTGATGAATTTGACAGCAATATCTACTTTTCCCTGTTTGAGAAAAATGAATGGACGCCTGCCGTGTCCATTGGAAAGCCAATTAATTCAAGGTATTGGGAATCTTATGCTACTTTTGCACCGGACGGAAAGTCTATCTATTTTACAAGCAACCGGGAAGGATCCCTGGGAGGAATGGATATTTTTCGCAGCCATAAACTGCCAAACGGCGGCTGGAGTGAACCTGAAAACCTGGGACCGGCTATAAACACCGAGTTAAACGAAGAATCACCATTTTTCAGCCGGGACGGAAAACGGCTTTATTTCAGTTCCCAGGGTCATAACACAATAGGTGGTTATGACCTTTTCTATTCCGAACAACTGGGTGATGATCTGTGGGGTGAACCTGTAAATGTCGGGTATCCCCTGAACTCCACCGATGATGATCTTGCATTCTCTCCGGAGGGCATCCACGTAGACGGTTCATCGCTGATATATGCAAAAGGCTCCGGGGATGGTTTCGACCTGTACAAATTTGACTTCATCGATGAGAATGCCACCCCGGTGCCGGTCCCCATGGAAGAGCCCGGGGAGGAGTTAGCTGAGGAACAGAAAACGGAAGAACAGGAAGCGGAGATGGAACAGGAACAAAAGGTGGCTGAGACCGGGCCGGAAGTTGAAGTGCCCGAACCTCCCGAAAAGTATCTTGTAAAACCTGTCTTTTTTGCATTTGACAGATATGACCTTTCCGGCACCGCCAGGTCCAAGCTGGACGATCTTGCCACGCTGATGAAAAATTATCCTTCCCTGAAACTTGAGATCATGGGCCACACCGATGCCATCGGCACATTTGAGTACAATCAGGGCTTATCGGTCAAACGGGCCAAATCAGTATCTGAATATCTGATAAATAATGGCATCTCAAAAGACCGGTTAACCATAAAAGGATTTAGCGAAAGTGAACCTGTAGCCAAAAACCGTACTGACGATAACCGGGATGCTCCGGAAGGAAGAAAACTGAACCGCAGGGTACAGTTCAGGGTCTCGGTTACCCGGGAGGTGATCATCGAGATGGAACAGATCCAGGTTCCTGACTACCTGAAACTAAATTAGTGCCTGCATAACGTGAATGCGATGAAGAAAATTTTAACAGCAATCCTGTTTTTCTGCGTGACCGGCCCTCAACTGGTTGCACAGGAGCAATCGGCCGAAGATCTGTTTATCGATGCGGACTTTTTCTATACCGAAGAGGGGGCATACGAGGAAGCAGCCTATCTTTTCAGGCAGGCCCTTGCCCTGGAACCTGACAATGCCAATATGAAATACCTCCTGGGAATGTGCTATCTAAACATTCTGGGGCAGGAGCAGGAAGCTATTCCCTATTTTCTCGAAGCTACAAAGGATATTACCCTTAAATATAAGGAACACCGCTATTCGGAAAAGCAGGCACCGCATCATACATGGTTCTACCTGGCCGAGGCCTACAGCAGGACCAACCAGATGGATAAAGCGCTGGATGCACTCAATACATTCAAGTCCCTCAAGAATTTTGACAGGATGTATAACGTAAGCATTACCGAAAACAGGATAAAGGAGGTGGAGAGATCCAAGATCATCCGGGACGCAGAACTGAACCTGAGGGCACTTTATTTCAATGAACCCATAAATTCA
>CAZIAU010000571.1:0-1459 GCA_964536755.1 uncultured Bacteroides sp.
CAGGAGTATGCTGCTGGCGGTCAAGGCAGGATTGGAGGTTTTTTACCAGTCCGTGAAGATCGAAAGCCTTTACAGGTTCGGTACAGATGATGAAGGTTTTTTCATGAGTACCGACCTGTTCTACTCCGAGAATATCCGTAAGATGAGCGATGGTTTCTGGTACAGGGTGGCTGAATTGTCCCGGCTTGGAAAGCTCGACCTGTGGGAAAATATTGTGTTTGAAAATTCTGAAATGCGGAGGGAGCCCCACCTGCACAGGAAATCGAAAAGTGTGGTTTACAGTATGATCCGGAATTCCATTGCTCTGGAACATCGATACGGCAGCTGCGAGGATCTCGGCGCCCTGTTTATCCGGTGGGAATATGATACACCCTGGGACGAACTGCTTTTGAAAGGTTCCCATGTACTGAGGAATCTTTACGGGCTCAATCTGGAGCTATGGAAGAAGAGGGGAAAAGAATTCAGGTAATAAGGAACGTTTGGGGATCCCTTTTATGCTCACCGACAACTGGTAGAACATGTATGCAAGTTGTGCGTTATTTAAAAACAATTACTGAACCGGAATCTATGACAAGTGAGAAGACAATAAATCTTTTGGATGCTACAATCAAAAAGGCTGTTGAAGCAATGCGCCCTCCGGTGCATATAAGAAATAAAGTAGATATTGGATATAACTTCCAGGACTATACACTTGAATTATTTGAAATCATACCCAGGTGGGATAAGAAAGATGAATTAATACAAAGCCCCTTTGCAAAAACAAAGTTTATTAAGAGTCAGGGTATTTGGAAGATATACTGGATGCGGGCCAGCGGGAAATGGGAGCGGTATGAACCAAGCCCGGAGGTGAAAGATGTATCTGATTTCTTTGAGGTCGTGAAAGAGGACAAGCATGCCTGTTTCTTTGGTTAAATAATTGCACAACTATTAATCATCGTGTACTGAATATTCTTGTATTTTCGTACAGCATGAAGGGGAACCTTTGTAAAAAAGTATTAAAAAATGAGTGAACAGGATATCAGGTGGGAACAGCGGTTCTCAAATTATAACAAAGCTTTAAAAAAGCTCACAGAAGCTGTAGGTTATATAGATGTTGAATTTAAGAATGCTGAAGTTGTTCTTGAAGAGATTATAAAGGAAGGGCTTGTGCAACGTTTTGAATATACTTTTGAGATGGCCTGGAACGTAATGAAAGATTACGCCCTGTACCAGGGTAATTCAGATATTGGAGGCTCTCGTGATGCAATTAGATATGCTTTCTCAACAAAGCTTATAGCAGATGGGGATACGTGGATGGATATGATTAAGAGCCGCATTAAAACATCCCACACCTATAATGAGGAGACAGCTCACGAAATTTTCATAAAGATTCTTGATGAATACCATTCAGCATTCCTGCAGTTTCAAACTGTCATGGAAGGCAAGCGTTCTGGTGAGCAGAAAGAATTATTTGAGAAAG
>CAZIAU010000571.1:1469-2833 GCA_964536755.1 uncultured Bacteroides sp.
TCATATTAAAAGCATTCAATCTGTATTTGCCAATTACAGTGCTATAAGCAGGGTTATTCTCTACGGCTCGCGGGCAAAAGGTAATTACCGCGATAGTTCCGATATCGATTTAAGTTTGGTGGGCAAAGATTTGAATTTATCGTTACTGTTAAAAATTGAGAACGAACTTGACGACCTGCTGTTACCCTATAAAATCGACCTTTCTGTATATCAACTTATTGAGAACCATGATTTAACCGATCACATTGACAGGGTGGGCACTGTTTTTTATGAAAAAGCAAAGAGTGAGTGAATTCCGCTGAATACCTTACTTTTCGTTGTTGATGCATAATAATGAATTATCCATTGGTTAAGCTATTATTTCACCGTCCCAGAGCCTGTCCAGGAAAACGTTCCAGGGCATGGCTGTGATATTACCGATCTGCCTGATCAAAGGATCGTTACTCACCAGGATACGTTTCTTCGTGTTGTACTCGTCCGCAAAACTCTTCAATCCTTTCAGGTGCCTGGGATTTATATTCTGGCTGGCCTTCACCTCAATGGCCACCTCATGGTCACCAAGCACGAAGTCGCATTCAATCTGTGATGCAGTTCTCCAGTAGCAGAGAGGGTAGTTCAGGTCAGAGTAGTGACTGTGGGCATAAAGCTCATGGTAGACAAAGTGTTCGAAGGAATGTCCGAAGGCTTCACTCCCGATTTCAATATTTCTGCGTTTCAGGAAATGGTTTGCAATGGCCAGGTCAAAGAAATAAAATCTGGGTGAGTGAATGACCCTTCGTTTAGCTTTTTTCCTGAAGGATGGCAGGAACCGGCCGATGAGTGTATCTTCGAGGATCTGAAAGTATTCTTTTACTGTAGGTGAACTTATTCCGCACTCAGCGGCAATATTTGTGTAATTGACTATTTCGCCGTTTGAAAATGCCGCAACTTCCAGAAATTTTGAAAATGCCTGGATGTTCCTGAGTTTTGCTTCTGCAATGATCTCATCCTGCAGGTAACTTCCGATATAGGCGGATATAAGCTTCTCCGGCATGTCTGACAGGTAGTGTCTGGGAAGCAAACCATTATTCATTGCCCTTACCAGGTTGAAATCAGGTATCTCTTTATACACCAGGGGAAATAATTCGCAGCGAAGAGCACGACCCCCGAGCAGGTTTGCCCCGGAACGCAATATTTTACGGGGACTTGAGCCACTTAATATGAACTGTGTCCCTTTATTGGTGATAAGCCACTGTATTTCGTTCAGCAATTCCGGAATTCGCTGAATCTCATCAATGATAACCGGCGATTGGGGTGAAGTTGCAGCAATTGTTTCTCTGAGGATGGCCGGATTTCTCTGGAGCCGTTCATACTGATCTGATAAG
>CAZIAU010000572.1:0-2832 GCA_964536755.1 uncultured Bacteroides sp.
CAGGTTTGAACCGCACCTGCCAGATGTCGCCTTCAATGGCTCCGCTTTCCGCTGCGTTTCCGTCTGCGGCAAAATAACCCGGGACAAGAATTGTATCCCCCTTATGGGCAAATTCTACCATCAAACGGTAGTTCAGAAATGGATTGGGATAACTCTGTTCGCTTACCCGTGGACCCCGGAATGAGATCGTAAGTGTGTGCCAGGTTTTAAATTCGCCTTCTATTTTGAAATTTGCATCACCCGAACAACCGGAATGGAAAATGATCCCTGCAAGAAAAGGGATAAACAATCTGATATTCATAACATTTGAATTGGTGTAATTCAGTTACAGAGGAAGTATTTGAGCCTCTCAGGGGACTCGAACCCCCGACCTGTTCATTACGAATGAACTGCTCTACCAGCTGAGCTAAAGAGGCGATCTGGATTAAAGTGGAAAGATAAAGGATAAATGCAGAATGTTACAAACTGCAGGTAAAAAAAATTGCAGTGAGAGGTGTTTTATGAGTAAACCTTATACGCATGACAAGGATAATTTCCTATTTTAGCCAGTAACTAAACAGTCACTGTATTACTATGAAACTCCCGAATTCCTATTATAATCCGCTTTCCCTGGTAGGCAGTCTTCTGGCCGGGATAAGTCTGATGGTTATTGTTTTTGCATTTATTGCCTCTAACCTGTTTAATATGGGTGGGTCCTATATCGGACTTTTCATCTATATCATACTGCCTGTTTTCCTTGTCATAGGACTTATAATGATACCTATCGGGATGTCCAGGAAGTCAAAACGTGTGAAGAAGGGAACTGAAGAAGCCACCAACTGGATTAAAATTGACCTCCACAACCCAAGGCACTATAACGCTATGGCAATATTTGTTGTTTTCACGCTCCTTTTTTTAGTGCTGACCGGGATAGGAAGTTTTGAGGCATTCCATTACACTGAATCCAATGAGTTTTGCGGCACGCTCTGTCACAGTGTGATGGAGCCTGAATACGTGGCCTACCAGGAATCTGCACATTCAAGGGTGACATGTGTTGAGTGCCATGTGGGTGAGGGGGCCGGATGGTATGTAAAGAGTAAACTTTCAGGATTGTACCAGGTTTATTCTGTAATGTTCCATAAGTATCCCACCCCCATAGAAACACCTATCCATAACCTGAGGCCTGCCCGGGAAACATGCGAGGAGTGCCATTGGCCTGAAAAATTTTACTCCAGCCGGATAGAAAATGAAAAACACTACCTGGCTGATATGGATAATACGGAATGGAATATCCAGCTTAAAATGAAGATCGGTTCAGAAAACAGTGCACAGGGTCTGCTGGAAGGCATTCACTGGCATATTAACCCCGATGTTAAGATAGAATACATAGCTTCTGATAAGAGAAGGGAAGATTTACCCTGGGTTCGATATATTAACAGGGCTACCAATGACACGGTTATATACAATGATATTTATGAAACCCTTGAACCGGAAGCCTTCGATACTCTTGAATTAAGAGAGATGGATTGCCTCGACTGTCATAACCGGCCGTCTCATCATTATCTTTCACCCCAGGAATTCACTGATCTGCTTATTACATCGGGAAGTATCCCTGCAGCGCTCCCTGAAATTAAGATGGTGGCCATGAACATATTCAACAATACCTTTGAGAACAGGGATACGGGCAGGATCATAATAGAGCAGGATGTGAGAGAGTATTACTCAACCAATTATCCCCGGATAATGGATGAAAAGAAAGAGATGGTGGATCAGGCAGTTGAGGGGTTGATAACAGGATATGAAAAAAATATTTTCCCCGGGATGAAGGTCAGCTGGGATGCCTATCCGGTACATATTGGCCATATTGAGTTTAACGGCTGTTTCAGGTGTCATAATGGAAACCACGAAAACGATCAGGGTGAGGTAATTTCCAGGGACTGCAATCTATGCCATACGATCCTGGCACAGGGACCGGAAGATGATTTCCAGACAACAACAATTGACAAATCGCTTGAGTTCAAACACCCTGTGGATATCGGGGAAATGTGGAAAGAAGCTGCCTGTTCAGAGTGCCACCGGTATCTTTATTAGGATATATGACCTGTTACCGGGGGTATTTCTGCTGAATTAATCGAAAGTAATTGAAGAAGTTCCTTCAACCTTTACGGTTATAATTCCTGAAACCGGGGAGAAACCTATCCTGTCAACTTGAGTTTGAGCCGTAAATGCAACTATTTGAGAATATCAGCGTTTAAAAGGTATAAATTTAACATGTTAATTATGCAATCAGCCAGGTATTTATTATCCATAATAGTCGCCATTCTGTTTTTGTTCTTCTCAGGATGCGAAAAAACAAAGAATGACCAGACAGGTAGTTTGATCCTGAAGATCACCGATTCACCATTCCCAATCAACCTCATTGAGGAAGCCAACGTGACCATCACAAAAGTTGAAATCCGCAATGAAGTTGACACCACAGGAAATCCATTTTTAACACTTTTGGAAGATACGTTGGAATTCAAACTTCTTGAATTACGAAACGGGGTAAGTGGAGATTTACTTGAAATGGAAATTCCTGCAGGAGATTATGATCTGATAAGACTCTATGTGGACTATGCAAACCTTAAGGTGATAGATGGAGGCACATATGAGGTGAAAATCCCCAGCGGTGCTCAGACAGGCATAAAGATCTTCATGAAGCCTCCTGTGAGGATTGCAGGTGGTTCGGTGACAGAAATCCTGCTTGATTTTAATGTGGATAAGTCCTTTGTTCTCAAAGGCAACATGATGACACCCGCAGGGATCAAAGGTTTTAACTTTAAGCCTGTCATCAGGGCGGTGAACAATACTACT
>CAZIAU010000573.1:0-2817 GCA_964536755.1 uncultured Bacteroides sp.
ATCTGGCTTATCGGGGGTACCTGTATTGCAGCTTTCGGGAATGTGCAGGGACTTTTTAAAGCTGTCGAAGAGGTAAACTCATCATTGCTGTCAACCCCTGGTCCCAATGGCTTGTTTTCCTGGCAATTTTTACTTGGATCAATGATTGCTGTGGTGATGATACCTGTTACCCAGCCGCAACTGACAACAAGACTGGTGGTCATCAAGGACCTGGCATCCATGAAAAAAATGGCGTATGCAGTGGGCATATTTGCCATTCTGGTTATAACTCCCACCATATTTATTGGTATGTACGGCGCGGTGAAATACCCGGGGGCACCTGCATCAGAATTTCTTTCCAAAGCATTGTTATTTGACCAGGCTGCCCCGGTTGCGGCACTGGCCATTGTGGGTTTGTTTGCAGCGTGCCTGTCAACTACCAACGCACAGATTTTTGCTCTGGGAAATGAGTTAAGGTCGCTTCTCAGGGCGGAGGAGAAAAAAGCCATGCGTATAACACGGATATCCCTTTTCATTTTCGCCATTGTGGTGATGATATTTTCCACACTGATGAGCGATGAGCTGGCACTGCTTGCACGGGTCAGTTTTACGGGTACAGCCATGATGGGACCTGTTGTACTTGTGGCTGTATTCAAAAGATCAAAGCCGGCAAAGGAGATTATTATAATCTCTTTCATTGCTTTCATTACTTATCTGCTCTCCCTGGCCGGTGTTGCCCCCGATCATATCGGAACCCTTCGGATGGATCTTTTCCTTTATCTTTTTCTGGTGGTTGCGGTAAGCACTGTTCTGATCATAAAAAGAGTCTCTGTTAAGGCTGTTCCGGGAAACTGAGACCGGCCTCTCTGATGATCCGGGGGACAATGGATTCCCATCCCACTGACATAAGGTGAATCCCGTTGATTCCAGGCTTGATTTTGATGTTTTCAATTATTTCCAGAGCAATCTCCACACCCAGCTCTTCGTAATCGTCTTCACGGGCCTCATCGAACCTGTCCAGTATTTCCTGTGGCAAGGTTACACCCGGAATATGGTGGTGCAGGTATTGTGCCATCCGGTTGCTTCTGATGGGGGTTACACCTGCGAGAATATAGACCTTATCCAGGATATTCCTTCTGTCCAGGGCTTCCAGCCACAGGTCAAGACGGTTCGTGTCAAAGATCAGGTTTGTCTGGAAGAACTGTGCCCCGGCATTGATCTTTTTTTCTTCACGTAATGCCTGGAATTCAGGCTCGGAAGCAAAAGGGGAGCCAGCTGCACCCAGGAAAAGCTTTGGAGGCGATTTCATTTTCCTTCCATCCAGGTAGATCCCTTCATCTCTCATCCTGCGAAGTATCCAGAGCATTTGAATGGCATCTAGATCAAGGATATTGGTGTTGCTGGTAGGGGTTGGACCTATGCGGGCATTATCGCCGGTAATGCATAATACATTATGGATCCCCATCACATTTGTCCCCACAACATCGGACTGAAGACCGCTCCGGGTCTTATCCCTTGCAGCTATCTGCAATACCGGATCTGCACCAAGCTCCGCGGCAAACTTACTGCACGCCATGCTGGACATCCGGGGACTGGCCGATGCACTGTCAGTAAAATTCACGGCTGCTACCAGGTCCCTGACCATCTCAATATCCCTTTTAAGTTTGCCTGTTGCAGTGCTTATGGGAGGGGCAATTTCCGCTGTCACAACAAATTTACCGGTTCTTAATTGCCTTTCCAGCTCTGAGAAAGGTTCCTCATATACAGGTGCATGATAGGTTGAATCACCCTGCCACCAGTCGGGCTGGCGAACCGGCCTGAACACCGCTTCCCACGTATGTGATCTCTTCTCCTTATCCTTTGAAAATCGTGCTTTAAAGAATCTCAGGGTTCCGAATTCCCTCACAGACCTGAATACATCCCCCCAGGTTTCCGTTCCCACCTTGTCCCAGTCAAGCGGGGGAAGTACTTCAAGCAATAACTCCTCTCTGCCCATCCTGAAAGCCCGTTCATAAATCTTGTACCAGATGCACGGCCGGGTTTCATCCACATAACACTTATCGGCAGTAGATCCCCCGCAGGGGCCATTCCGCATTCCTTTGGGGCACTCCATTGGGCATATGAATGCAGTTTCCTGAAGCAGGCAGTTCCCGCACATTCGGCAACCGAACATGGGTCCCTTGGTCCAGCGTTCGATCTTCCTCAGGAGCCTTTTTCCCGGAGGTTCCTTTTTAAATGGAAAAAAAGGTGGCTGCCATCTTCTGCCTGGTGTAAATAGTGACATATTTATTTTATAACTTCCTAACCATTAACCAATAACCCCTAACCCTCACTTCTTGAGACTCACGAAGTGAGCCACTAACCTTTCAGCGCTTCCATACGCTGAAAATATTCCGTAAACCTCATGGCGTAATCATCTCTGCCCCGGATCAGATCTGTGGCCCTGATCAGTGATGTAATTTTGGCCGGATTGGCAATGGGACATGTGAGTCCGTTCCAGATCGATAATACCATATGGGCACTGTTCAGCATCTCCCTGTTTGGGAGTCCAAATGATATGTTACTGGCTCCCTGGGTTATATTCAGCCCAAGACGGTCACGGACCAGCCTGATGGTTTCCAGGGTGACCAGACAGGCATTGGGATCGGCACTGACGGCCATGGCCAGCGGATCAATGATCACATTCTCCTCTTTTATTCCCTGCCGGACGGCTCGATCAAGGATCTTTTCTGCGATACTGAGTCTCTTTTCCGGATCGTTTGTAATACCGTCGTCATCCATTACCAGTCCGATTACGGCCGAATCATAATCTTTTACCAGCGGAAGGATCGCCTGTAG
>CAZIAU010000574.1:0-2816 GCA_964536755.1 uncultured Bacteroides sp.
ATCCGTAAGTATAGTAAGAGGATCTTTCTCATGATATTATCTGAAATTCCGTGGCAAGGTATGTCTCTATCCTTTTCATATCAATAAATGACCTGGTATCGCGCAGGACCTCCATCATATGAGCGGGTACCTTCAGCGGTGGACCAAAAAATTTGAAGGGATTCAACAGGTGTGATGCCTCTTTGAACTGTTCTTCCACAATACCGTCAAACCATTCCGATTTCCCGGAAGTTGCATTAAGGACCACGTTCCGGTTGTAGTTCCATAAAGGATGTATTCTCAGCGACAGGGAGGTGTGGCCCTGGTGCCACCGGCTGATGAACAGTTCCTGATCCAGGTCCGGTTGCCTGTGGAAAAGGGTCAGAAGACAAACGCCCGGAGTTGGCGTTCCGTCCGGCCATCGCCTGTCCATGGCTACCGGGATTGCTTCTTCTACGAGGTATCCCCCCCTGAAGTCCTTCCGGCTTTCGATTGATTCACGTAATCCTTTGCTGGAGCCTTTCACCGAGAAGACAGCAATCTTATTGCGACGGAATGGTATGACAGAAATTAATGGCGGTTTTCTTGTGGTAAGGGTTAACCTGAATGATTCGGGATCATACTTCTCTGCCAGGCTTTTTACAAGATCCAGCATTTTGTCCCCGAAGACCTGATAACTGTCATCTGCGTCTCCGGTCAGTATGAATATCTCTTTTTGCATTAAATTGACAGGAAATAGCTATTTTGGGATTTCTAAAATTAGAATTAGTTTATTAATATCCAATGGCACCGGTCTTCCCTGATAAAAAAAATTACCGTATACTTCTTACAGGTGGCTCAGGATTCCTTGGGAGTTCAATCGTACGGGAATTACTGGATGAATCTTCCCCTCTGCCCGTTCGGGAGTTGGTTGTCTATGATCTGAAGCCCTTTGCAGATACCTCTGATCAAAAGGTTAAGTTCATCCGGGGAGATGTGAGGGACAGGGAATTACTGCAGCAGAGCTGTGCGGGAATTGACCTGGTCATTCATTCAGCGGCCATTGTTGACTGGGGAACATTGCCGGAACAGGAGATTTTCGCGGTTAACGTGGAGGGGACAAGGAATGTGTTGGAGGCATCCGTTTCCAACGGGGTTAAAGCGATGGTCTACACCAGTTCACTGGATGTATTGCACGACGGCAGTCCCCTTGTGGATGTTGACGAAACACATCCCTATCCTGAACGACATTCAACTTCCTATTGTGTTAGCAAGTTCAGGGCTGAAAAAATTGTAACAGGGGCGAACTCCGGGGAATTCAGAACCTGCTCCCTCCGTCCGGCCGATATTTACGGAGAAGGTGACCCGTATCATATCGGTTCTCTAATCCGGATGGCCAGGGGAGGCTTTTATATCCGCCTTGGCAATGGCAGATCAATGTGCCAGCACGTCTACGTGGGAAATGTGGCCCAAGCCCATATCCTGGCTGCAAATGCACTGTTGAACGGGTCAGTCCCCGTGTCCGGCCAGTCATATTTTATAACCGATGCCGAAGCCACCAACTTCTTTTCATTTTTCGACCGGATCGTAGAAGGGTCGGGCTACAGGATATGGCCGGCGAACCTCTGGCTTCCAAGGAGAATTGCTTATGGGATTGGTACCGTTTCAGAGTTCATAGCTTTCTTCTGGCGCCCCATTAAAAGATACTCTCCTAAAATGAGCCGGTTTGCAGTGACCTACACCTGTACTGATTATACCTTCTCATCCGATAAAGCAAGAAGGGAGTTAGGTTTTATTCCAAAATACAGTAACCGGGAGGCATTCGAAAGGACCGTAACTTATTATAAAAATATGTAACTTACCGGTGTTATTATTCCTTTTCCCGGATGCAGTTTCTTATATATCCGGGGACAAAAAAAAGATGCAGGAAGAAAAATCCATACTGAAAAGGCTCAGGGCAGGCGATGTGGCTGCCATAGATGATATTTATGAAAAATACAGCAAGAAGTTATATTCTTTTACATACAGCCTTTTAAAGGACCACCAGCAGTCGGAGGACCTGGTTCAGGATGTCTTTGTGACGATGTGGGAAAAAAGAGAACAGATCAACCCGGAGCTCAGGTTCGAGAACTATCTTCTTACCATTTGTTACAATTCCATTCGTAAGTTTTTCAGGCAAAAAAATATCGAGAATAAGGTAAAGGATTATCTGGCGAATAACCTGCCGGAAAACATTCCGGAAACATCTAATACTGTGATTTACAATGAATTGATGGATTTGGTGAACAAAGCTGTTGAGAAACTGCCGAAACAACGAAAGACTGTTTTCAAACTCAGCCGACAGGAAAATATGCAAATCAAGGCGATTGCTGAAAATCTGAGTATCTCTCCCCGTACAGCAGAATCTCACCTTTCCAAGGCACTTGGCTTTATCAGACAGGAACTGGAAAAAGCAACTCTCCTTTCCTTATTGTATTTCTATCTGTTCCTTTAAGGGTTGGCCGGATAAAGCAGCTGACCGGAACTAAAGTTTAAAATAAAATGCTTCTTTGAGTACGTGTTTGCCTCCCTTTATGGATATATATATTATAGACTATCCAAATCGACGTTTACCAGATGAAGCAGGAACACAATTCTGATGAGATCAGATATTCCTTTCTGAAAGATTATGCTGAGGGGGTACCATCAAAAGAAAAAGCAGAACAGATAGCAGAAAAAGCATGGCGCCTGGCAAGGGATTATCCGCGGTCTTTTGATCCTCCCGACAAAGAACTCGAAAACAGTATCGATAAAAGGTATTTATTTTATAAAAGCCAATCCATGGAACAAAATACGTGCGTGGTTTAGCGATTTTATGC
>CAZIAU010000575.1:0-2810 GCA_964536755.1 uncultured Bacteroides sp.
GAGGTGACACCTGCCGCCATATCGGTCGGGCCATCAGCGGGGAGTGACACATTTCTTGTTACTTCCAACGTGGAATGGTCCGCATCGGGCTCCTCCGGGTGGCTGACCGCCACCGGGGCGGATCCCGTTACATTGATTGTCCGTTACCAGGAGAACATCTCCACCGAAAACCGCACCGATTCGGTCACTGTTACGGGGAACGGTGTTGCACCGCGGAGCGTTAAGGTGACGCAGGAGGGTGCGCTGCCCGTCCTGGAGGTGACACCTGCCGCCATATCGGTCGGGCCATCAGCGGGGAGTGACACATTTCATGTTACATCCAACGTGGAATGGTCCGCATCGGGATCCCCGGACTGGATATCCCTGTACAAAGTGAGCCGGGACGAACTGATCGCCGCCTATGAAGAGAACAGGGAAGCAGAAGAGCGGACGTCAGACATTATCTTATCGGGTCCCGGAGCATCTTCACTGACAGTAACCATCATGCAGGAAGGAGCGATAATCATTTACCGTGAGGAGAGGCCTGCGCAAGCAGACCTGATGGTGTATCCGAATCCGGGGTCAGACAAACTGATCATTGAACCTGGTCTGTATCCGGACCGGGATCTTTCATTGTATATCTATAATTCCGAAGGTAGTATAGTCTATTACGCGAACCCGGATGAATTACCCTGGAGCGGGCAGGTCCATATAGATATTTCCGGGTATGAGCCCGGCATCTATATGGTAGTATTAAAAGGTATCTCCACCTCGAAACACCTGAAGTTCATAAAACTCTAGCCCGAGTTTCCGGGTTACGTTGTAACCCCTAAGATAATCATTTGAAGAATAGCAAATTAAGCTGGTTGATTCCTGCTCCCTAAATTCATGTTCATAAAGTGTTAGTATTATCCCTTTATTTTACTGAATTTACGTTGATATTTTTCATAACATGCACCCTAAATAGTATAAACAGGTTTGTTATGGCATATATCGTGCGCAAGAAAATAAGCGGAAAGACTTACTACTATGCGGAACATAGGGTATGGAAGGACGGTAAGTCCCGCAGGGAGTGGCAGAAGTACCTTGGGACAATTGACAATATCATGGATGCCGTTGAAGGCAATCCTCTTGCACCGGACCATGCTGTTTTGTTTGAGTTAGGGGGTGTGGCATCATATCTTTCTTTGGCAAAGGAGATCCAAATGGTTGAAAAGATAGACCGCATGCTCCCTAAGAGAAAACAGGGACTCAGTATTGGAGAGTACCTGCAAATCGCTACCATAAACCGCGGATTGGAAGCGGTAAGTAAGCGGAGCATGTGGTCATGGTTCCAGAACACCGTATTATTAAATCATTTCTCCGGTATAAGGAAAGAGCAGTTGACCTCGCAGCGTTTCTGGGATCACATGAATCTGATCCCGGAAGAGAAGATTACACCTGTCTGGTTAGAGGTATTAAACAGTGCGCTTTCATCCGCTCATATGGATCTTTCGAGTGTGGCTTTTGATGAAACTAATTTCTATACATTCATCAGTACGTTTAATCAGCGCTGCAGCCTACCTCAGCGGGGGAAGAACAAGCAGGGCAGATCAAATCTGCGTCAGGTAAACTATGCGCTGTTTTGCTCAAAGGAGCATCATCTGCCATTATATTTTGATGTCTACCAGGGCAATGTTCATGATTCAACGAAGTTTAAGGAGATCCTGCCTGGATTTAAAGCTGCCTTCAAAGACAAGATCACGGCGGGGTCCACGATGACCCTTGTATTTGACAAAGGGAATAATTCCCCGGAGGCCATTGGTGAGATTGATCAGTCCCCCTTTCACTTTGTGGGGTCATTAAAGCTGAATGAGCATCCCGAACTAACCTCGATCTCCAATATGGATAAGCATTTTGAATCAACCGGACATCCACAATTAGAGAGCCTGAAGGCTTTGCGTGTGAAGAAAGAACTATACGGAGAGACAAGAACGGTGATTGTAACCTTCAATCAGAACCTGTATGATGATCAGCTCATGACTTTGTATAATGATCTTGAAAGATGCCAGGGGAAACTATCCGAACTGAGTCGCCGTCTGATAGACAGAGCAGAGGGTCTGGTTACCCGGGGTAAGAAACCCACCAAAGCATCTGTTGAGAAGAATGTAAAAGAGATATTGAAACGGCAATACATGAAACAACTGATCAAGGTGGATTATCAGGAGAAGAATACTATCCCCCTGATACAATACTCTCTGGATGGAGATCAGCTTGCAAGCTTAACTGATACCCTCCTGGGTAAAAAGATCCTGTTCACTGATAATCATGATTGGAAAACAGAAGATATTATCCTGGCTTATCATGGTCAACACGTCATCGAGAATATATTCAAAGAGACAAAGGACTGCAAAACGGGGTGTTGGTGGCCGTTGAACCATTGGACCGATCAGAAAATCAAGGTCCACGGCCTATATTGCACCATTACGCTACTAATGAGAGCGCTGATGATAATGAAAACCAGGGAACAAAACATCAACCTTTCACTGGGCCGACTCCATGAAACCTTGAAAGGCATCAAACAGGTGATTAATATCTACCCAAAGCAGAAGGGGCAGGGAAACAAAAAAGAACGGAAAACCCGAACCCTAACCAAGATGGACGAGGTCCAGGAAAAGCTCTACGATCTCTTCCAGATGAATAACTACATTGCAATTTAGGGGAATGAAATGAGTCCTGTATGTTATTATTTATGAGTATATTATACGCCAACATTTTGATAACTCGTAAACTCACGCTAGAGTAACTAAACTGGCTGACGTTGGATAATTTTTTTTACACGTCTTTGAATT
>CAZIAU010000576.1:0-2800 GCA_964536755.1 uncultured Bacteroides sp.
ACAACAAGGATCATGGAGCACACAAAACCATGACACTCCACTCTGTTGAGTTCATAGCGCGGAGATGCTGAATTTGAAACGAAGTACACAAAATATAACTAGTGTCATGTCAACTTGATTATGTCTGTTAATTTTACTATCTTGCCATTAAAAACGATGGCACGCTACAAAGTCACATTGACCAAAGAAGAACATAACCAACTACAAGCTGTTCTTGGTAAAGGTAAGCATAGTTCCCAACAGTACCGGAATGCTTGCATATTACTGAACTCTGATGAAGGCCCTTACGGGAATAAATTATCCAATGAGCAGATTGCCCAAGTATTGCATATAAACAATAAAACCGTTGAACGTGTAAAGCAGCGTTTTGTAGAAGAGGGTTTTGATGTCTGTATGGATCGGAAGCCATATCCTAAAAAGGGCCCCAAAAAAGCAGATGGTGATTTTGAGGCACATTTGATCGCCTTGAGTTGTAGCAAAGCACCGGAAGGATATGCACGATGGTCCCTGCGATTACTGGCAGATAAAATGGTTGAGCTGGAATATGCTGATAGCGTATCTCATGAAACTGTTCGACAGGTGTTAAAAAAAACGAAATCAAACCGTGGAGGGTCCAAGGCTGGGTGATCCCTCCATTGGAGAGTAGCGACTTTGTTGCACATATGGAATCAGTTCTGGATATATATAAATGCCCGTATGATAAAAAATTTCCTGTTGTGTGTATGGATGAATCTCCAAAACAGCTGATAAAGCAAACCCGCATACCCATTGCCAGAAAACCAGGCCAGGACGCAAAAGAGGATTATGAATACTCAAGACAGGGCGTGGTTAATATCTTCATGGCCAATGAGCCTTTGAAAGGTAAACGGTATGTGAAAATCAAGTCCCACAAAACCAAAAAAGACTGGGCCTATTTTGTTAGATATATTGCAGATCGGATTTATCCCAAGGCAGAAAAGATCATATTGATAATGGATAACCTGAACACCCATAAACCGTCGGCTCTGTATGAGACTTTTCCTCCGGAAGAAGCCAAGCGGATCTGGGACCGATTTCATTTCATTTATACTCCGAAACATGGCAGTTGGTTAAATATGGCCGAAATAGAGTTGAGAGTATTAATGGGGCAATGCCTGAATCGAAGAATCGACAAAGCATCAAACGTAAGAGCAGAGGTATTGGCTTGGGAAAAAGACAGAAACAACAAAAAGGCACAGATAAACTGGCAATTCAAGACGGATGATGCCCGAATAAAGCTAAAAAGACTTTATCCGACAATATTATCTTGACATGACACTAGTCACGGTTTGATACGTTGGAGCGCTGAAAAACGCTACGCTTCTTACACAGACCGTTGGCAATATAGCAAATGGCGGAGAAAGCAGTAAATTCGGGCATTGTAGCCCGCTTCAAACTTTTTCATCGGTGGATAGAAACGTTCTTTGCAAACCGCCACTTGCCATATTGCCAACCGTTGGCAACAATACGAAGAAAAGTTTGTGATTGATTCGAATTTGGTGTAAATTTACACCAAAAAACTATGGTTAGACAAAGCATTTCAATCACAGAACCCAATGATGAATGGTTAAAAGCTCAACTGAGCAATAAAGAATACTCCAGCAAAAGTGAGCTTGTTAATGATCTGATAAGACAAGCAAGACAGCAGCAAGTTCAAATCGACTGGATCAGAGCTAAGTTAGACAGAGCTGAGAATAGTGGATTTACAGACGAAAGTAAAGATCAGATTCTAAACCAATCAAAGTCTTTGCTCAATGGCTAAATATAGATTAAGTAATGAAGCCAGGGAGGATCTGATTCGAATACATCATTACGGAGTAGAACGGTTTGGCATGGTTCAAGCAGATAAGTATTTTAATACATTTTTTAAATACTTTGATATAATTGCACAGCAACCATTCTCTTTTGAATCAGTTGATTATATTAAGAAAGATTATAGACGTTGTGCTTGCGGTGCTGACTCTATCTATTACAAATACAAAGTAAATGATGACGTAGTTGAAATAATGGCAATTGTGGGGAGACAAGACCTGAATAATATCCTTAAATGAACCGGTAAAAAGTAATGTTGCCTGTTCGTTCTTCACGATGGTTTGCAATGTATTTCATTATATCAGTCTGGCCCACATTCGAAATGGTACCCAGGGCATCAGGCCGGAGTTCCGATGAGCGTGGCTGAAGTACAATCGGAAATCTTCACATTCACATAGTCTCCTGGACGGAGGTTCCCTTTTGGAAAAATAACCACCTTATTTTGCGTGGTGCGACCGAAAAGATGCTCATCTGATCTTTTTGACGTTCCCTCGACCAGTACTTCATAGGTCTTTCCCACATCCTTTTTCTTGCTCTCCAGTGATAATCTGGTCTGCAATTCGATGATCTCGTTCAGCCGGGAACTCTTCTTTTTTTCAGGGACATCATCACTGTATTTTTTTTGAGCCAGGGTACCCGGACGTTCGTTGTACTTGAACATATATGCAAAATCAAAACCGGCCCAACTCATCAGCTCGAGTGTTTGCCTGTGTTCGGTATCCGTTTCGCCGCAAAATCCTGCAATTATATCGGTGGAAACAGAGGCACCGGGAAGATACTCACGTATGGCCGTTATCCTTTCCATATAGTGTTCCCTGGTATATCTGCGCTTCATCCGGTTCAAAACTGCCGAACTTCCTGACTGGACCGGCAGATGGATGGATTTGCACAGGTTAGGCCATTGAGCGATGACCTTCAGAAGGGAATCCGGAAGGTCTTTGTGGTGCGAGGTGGCAAACCTTATTCGCAG